>JBOGYN010000545.1:0-26094 GCA_050696855.1 Solirubrobacteraceae bacterium
GGCGCGCTGATCGCGCTCGCGCTCCCCGTGGCCGCGGCGAGCGCCGCCGGCGGGCCGGCGTTCGGGCTCAGGATATTCACCGGCAACAACCCGAAGTTCTTGGTCTTCCACTCGGCAAAGTGCCACATCGAGAAGCGATACGGTTTTGAAGCGGTCGCCAGTGAGCGGGGGTGGAGGCTCCGGGTTCGGATCCGACCGTTTAGCGGCTTTCGCCCGTACAAGCTGGTGCGCGGTTACTTCAACGGCACCTACATATCGCTCGACCCTCCAGGAAGCGCCGGCGAGTACGCAAGTGACTTCGTTCCGCCCTACCACATCCCCAGCGGAGGCCAGATCAGCTTCTCCAACCACGGCAGCATCATGGGCGGGGGCTTCTACCCGATGTTCAACCAAGCCGGCACCGATGCAGTGGGTGTAGCGGGCGGACTGACGTGTCACTACCCGAAGCGCAAGCGCCGCTGAAGATTGCCTGGTGGACGACCCGCAACGGACGCGCTAGCCAAACGTGAGCTTCACATGCACAGACAGTTGAGCTGGCGTTCGCGATCGATGGTGCTGGCCGCCAAATTCCCGCGGAAGGGTGGTCCGCGGGAATTACCTAGGTGCGCAGGTCGAGGCGCCAGTCGTTGCAGGTCATGACGTGTCCCTTCGGGAACTCGAACTCGCACCGCTCGAGCAGCTCAAAGCCGAGCTTGGGGCAGATCGTGTTCGACGGCGCGTTGTCGACGTTCGGGAAGGCGTGCATGAAGTGGTGCTTGTCGTCGCGCCGACCTCGTAGACACTCTCGAGGTGCTCGTAGCGGCCCTGGCGCTCGCGTAGCTTGTTCGGGCCCTCGGGGGCGCCGAGGTGCTCGGTCATGCGCGGGTCGCCCATCAGACGCTCGAGCAGCGGCAGGTCGCCTCTGCCCCAGGGCTCGAGGGTCACCGTCGCGCTCACTCCGCGCAGCCTAGTTGCTTCCCGCGAAAACTGATGGGGTTGTGAGGGGCTCTTCCGCGCGGTGTGACGAGGTCGAGCGAGCACGCGTCGCCATGCTGATGCGCTCAGCGCTCGCGTTGCCTTCCATCCAAGCGGTCGACGAGGATCGTGCGCCGCGCAGGTTTGGCTTTCCGTGTCTCAACGTCACGGTTCGCGACTCCTTGACCCAGCCGGTCGCCAAACGCAGCGACGACGTTGCGGCCCTCGGGCGACGATGCCGAAGCAAGGGGAGCCGCGCGGAGGCGAGACTCCCCGGTGAATCAAGTGGCCGCCAAGCGCCCCTGAAAGCCGCAGAGCGCTACGGGTGACGCCCCTGTCGGGTGTACATCCGCCAGATCTCGTCGTAGAGGTCTTGAGCGGCAAGGAAGGGAGCAAGCTCCCGCTCGTCGTCCCAGCCGTAGGCGTCCAGCATCTCGCCGATCGAGTGCGTAGCCGCTCCGTGGATCCGGAGACTGCCGACGGCGCTAGCCACGTCCCAGTGAACCGGTCCTCTAAACGTGTCCTCGAAGTCGTTCCAGACAAGGCGGCGGGGGGTGCGAAGCAGGTTGCGGAGCGAGACGTCGCCATGCAGCGCTTGGGTCGGAAGACTCGACTCGAACACGATCGTCCGCAGCATGTCCAGCCGCTCGCCGAGCGACAAGATCGCGTCGCGCTGCTGAGCGTCGGCTGGCCGCAGCTGGCCGAGCAGACGCTCGATGTCTTCGCGAAGCTCACTCAACCCACCCAGCTCACCATTGAAGGGCCGTAGCTGGTCGTGCAGATGCCTCAGCATCCGACCAAGCCCCCGCGCGTCATCGACGTGAGCCGGGCAGTGGCGCTCAGGAGCCGGTGCAACCTCGGGAATCCACTCGGTGAACGTCATCCACAGCCCGTCCCGGCAGTGCGGGCCCGGCGCGATCACTCGACTTGGTGACACGGCCAGGCCCGAGGGCGCCAGGAACTCAAGTACGGAGATCTCGCGCTCAAGCCATGTCCGCGGATCGTCGTGAAGCGCGACCGTTCCGGTCATCACGCGCGCGACGACCGGCGCCGGGCGAAGATGCACCAGCACATTGCTCCCCGAGTTGATGACGATGGGCTCCTCCAACGCGATCCCGCAGGCAGCCGCGGTCGTGCCGGCGGCTGCCAAGGCACGTCGTTCGAGTGCGCTGGCCACTCCGAGCACTGTCGCACAGAGGACTCACCGGATCGGCGAACAAGCGGCAGCGAGGAGCTGTGGTCACTCGACGTGGCCTTTACGTTCGAGTATAATCGTAAAGCGATGAGTAAGCTCTCGAGCAAGCATCAGGTCACGATCCCCGTGCGTGTCCTTGAGGAAGCCGGCCTGGCCGCGGGCGACGAAGTTGTCATCCGCGCCCTGGGCCACGGGCAGATCGCGATCGACCGCGCCGATGATCTTGTTCGCCGTTACGCGGGCTGTCTACCCAGCGGGACCTACCCGGCGGGCTATCTCAACCAGCTCCGCGGCGAGTGGCGCGAGTAGCGCTCGACACCGACGTCGTCATCGCGTTCCTCGATCCCGGGGACGCACAGCACGCGGGTGCCGTGCAGGCACTCGGTCGGCATCTGGCCGGAGGCGACGAGATCTTGATCGGCGCGACCGTCTACGCCGAGGTGATCGTCCGTCCGCTCCAGCAAGGGACGGCCGAAAAAGTGGATGAGTTCCTCGCCGCGATCAACGCGCAGGTCATCGTCGTCGACCGCCTGCTGGCCCGTGCAGCGGCTGGCCTGCGCGCCCGCCACCGCGCTGTGCGACTCCCCGACGCCATCGCCCTGGCGACTGCGCTGACGCGTGACGCGGAGTTCCTAACTCTTGACCGAGATCTTCAGCGGATAGCGACGAAGGAGCGATGAACGACAGCCAGAGTCCCCGTCAGCCCGGCACTCGCTTACGACTGAGGGGATCGTGCGTCCTCCTGGGTCGTTCTGACCTGCTCGCCGCGAGTTGGGCGGCTGGAGCGGGACGGACGTGTGTCCGGCCTTGACACTGACTGTCGCGGAGAAGATAGGGTCCCGCTAGCGACCCGCAATCAGGTGCGGGCCCGGGGTCAACGATCAGGAGGATGACCATGGCTTATGTTCGTGTTGCGACTTATTCGGTGGACGCTGGCACGACAAGTCAGTGGATCTCGGAGATCGAGAACGGCATCGCCCCGATCTACAAGGATCACGCTGGGTTCAAGTCGTTCTCCTTGGTGGATGCCGGTGACACGGTTGTGTCGGTCACCCACTGGGATTCCAAGGAGCAGGCTGAGACTGCCAGCGAAGCCGGGAGCAGCTGGGCCAAAGAACAAAGCTTCATCAAGGAGCAGACCGCCCTGTACGTCGGAGAAGAGATCTTCGAGGCAAGTTGAGATCGTTCGGCGTCCCGGACACCGCAAAGGCCCCCGCGCGTCAGCAAATAGCAAAGATCCATCCGCCGCGAGTGACCACTTCGCTTGCGCAGTACGCGACAAGCGAGCGTCAGGGCGCGCCGGAATACCAAGATTGACTGAACGTAGCGACGCTGCTTAGACCTTGGTCGAGTGCGCGCGCGGCGCCAGACGGCCGATAGTCGTCATGTGTCAACGACGATTGCCGGTGCCTGGGAGCGGCACGTCTCGTTGCCTCAGGTCAGCACCGCGCGCGCGCGCTGGACGGCTATTGGGTTGGTCGGCACCGTCGCGCTGTGCCTCCCGGCTTGGCACGTCGTCACGGGACTGTTGTCGGACAGCTACATGACTCTCTACGCAGGCCGATGGATCGCAGCCCACGGAATTCCGCACCACGAAGTCTTCACCGTCGCAGCGCGGGGGCGGGCATGGGTTGACCAACAGTGGCTCGCGGAACTCATCGATTACGAGACGTGGCGAGTCGGTGGTTACGGCGTGCTGGGACTGCTGAATGCCCTGGCCATCGCTTCCTCCTCCGCGATGCTCGCCGCCCTTGCCCTCCGGCGCGGCGCGTCGCTCGTCCTGGCGGTGGCGTGCTGCACGCTCGCGGCCATCGTTGCGCTTCCTGCTGAGTTCATTCGCGCTCAGAACCTTGCGCTCCCTCTCTTCGTGGTGCTCTTGGCGCTGTGTCTGACCGATGCTGAGCATGATGAGCCGCGTCGGCGGATCGTGCTTATCGTGCCGCTGCTGGTGCTGTGGGCCAACCTGCACGGCTCCGTGCTCATCGGTGTGGGGCTCGGTTGCGCCTACCTGACGTATCGAGGTCTTGTGATGGCCCGCCGTGGCCAGTGGATGGCGGCCAGCGGTTACTGCGCGCTCGCCCTGGTCGCGGGGCTGACGCCGCTGGCCACGCCCTACGGCACTCACATAATCACCTATTACCAAGAGCTGATCGGCAACCCAGCCGTCGCCGCTGCCGCGCCTGACAACCGACCGCCCAGTCTCTCAGCGGCGAACTCCCTTTTCTTCTTCACACCGCTCGGCCTGACCGTCGCCGCCTTGGTGAAGCGCCGTGAAGCGACAGCGCGTGGCCGCCCCGCTGGTTGGTGCTGTCGTTTTGACCGGTCTCGCCACCGTCGTCGCCAGCCGAAACGTCGTCTGGTTCGGAATGACAACGGCCGTGCTCCTAGTCTGGACCACGCAGGAGTGGCTGCCGACCGAGATGCCGACACGGCACTTCCTGAGCACCATGGCGGCGGGGGCGGTCGCAATCGCCGCGCTCGGGACCGCGATGCTGCTCGCCCCAAGCGGAGGCGGCTATGAGAAATACACGCCACTGAAGGCCATCTCGGCTGCTCGCACGTATGCGGCGAAGCACCCGACCGCTCTCATTCTCGGCGACAACGCGGCGTCATCGGCTTTGCTCTGGCAATACCCACAGCTCGCCGGACGGGTCGCTTACGACGCGCGGCTTGAGACCTACCCACAGTCCAGCCTGGGACGTTGGAGCGCCTACCAGATGGCGGCCGGGGCGGGGTGGCGAGCCACGACGCGCGGCTACCAGCTTCTCCTCGGGAGCACGAAGTACAACCCTGCGCTTGTGCACCGTTTGGCCTCGGCGCGAGGCACTTCGATCCTCGCCCAGGACACGCGCGGTATCGCCGTCGTCAATCACTGACCGGGCACACACCGGGGTCAACAGCTGGCCGTGGAAGCAACAGCCGCGCGTCGCGAGGTCCGAAAGCGCCTCATGCCTCCTGGAAGCTCCCGGTAGCTCATACATACGTCCACAGCCTCTACAGACAGGCCGGCCACCACCCGATTAGCCGGGTAAGTCGCTAAAGGCAAACCTGTCGCGAGGCAGGGACGCAAAGCCAGGGGTCTCCTTGAGACAGCCCAGCTGCCGACCTCCATCAACTGTCTTGGACAAGGAGGTCCTCAGTGCCTTATGTGATTGGCAGACCCCCGAAGCGGGTTCTTGCCCTGATTGCCACCACCGTCGGGATGCTGGTCACCGCATCACCCGCGCTGGCCGATGGCCACCACGGGAATCATCAGGGTGACCAGGTCCAGCAGGTCGCGGCGACTCCGGTCTCACCGGACGCGTCCTGCCCCGCGGTCACCTCGACGCAGCTGCTCAGCGGCCTCGGCGACTCGGCGTTTTACGCGCCGGTATCCGGAGGCACGTTCGAGGGCTCGACCGACGGTTGGTCGTTCAGAAACGCCTCGGTGGTCAGCGGTAACGAGCCGTGGAATGTGTTCGCCTCGACCGACTCCAACTCGCTTGGCATCGCTGCCGGCGGGTCGGCTACCTCACCCCCGTTCTGCCTGGACTACACGCTCCCAAGCTTCCGCTTCTTCGCGAACAGCGCTGATCGCGGCCGGCACTCGGGGCTCAATGTCGCCGTGCGGTGGACTCTGTCCAATGGGGACAGCGGCCAGGTCCCGGTTAGAACTCTGTCCGCCGGCAGCTACGACTCCTGGAAGCTGAGCCCCGCTCTACCTCTGGGCTCGGCCCTGGACGCTGGTCAGACGGTCACGGTCCAGTTCGTGTTCACGGCCGGTACCGGAAGTGCCTGGAACATCGACGATGTACTGCTGGACCCGTATGCCAAGTAACGATCGTGAGGGGCGGCGCTCGGATGGCGCCGCCCCCACGGCCGTCCCCCGTTGAGCGAACACGGAGGTTCATCGCATGCACGAGAACGGACTTGACGACGCCCGGTCCAATGACCCCGTTGAGCGTCTGCTGGAGGACTCGTGGGAGCAGCGCGGCGAGCGCGCCAGCCGGCGTGAGCTGACCGTCGAGGCGATCGCCGCTGGTTGCTTCCTGCTGGTTGCCCTACCGCTGGCGATCCCGGCTCTGCTGATGCAGACCGTCGACCCGCTGCTCGTCGCCCTCTTGATCGGTCTCTACGCACTGGTCGCCGGCGCGATCCGGTTCCCCGTCGGTGCCGGATACATGGTGCCGTCGTATCTGGTTCTGGTCCCCATGCTGCTGCTCCTGCCGCCGGCGGCGGTGCCGCTGTTCGTAGCCGTGGCGCTCGTGCTGGCCAGCGTCGTTCGCTACCTGGCGGGCCGAGTTTCGGCGGAGCACATCCTCTTTTCCGTCCCCAACGCCTGGCACGCGCTGGGCCCGGCCGTCGTGCTCCTCTTGGCCGGGCGAACCCACGGGGAGCTCGCCACCGTCGCCGTGTACCTGGCCGCCTTCCTGGCCAGCGGCGTGGTGGACTTCGCCACCTCGACACTGCGCGAGGCCTTCGCCTTGTCAGTCGAACCCCAGCTGCAGCTCCGCGTCGCCGCTGTGGTGTACCTGGTCGATGCCTGCATCGCCCCGCTCGGGCTCTTGCTCGCGCATGTCGCGCGCGTTAATCACATCGCCCTGTTGATGGCGCTGCCGTTCAGCGCGCTGCTGTGGATTCTGGAGCGCGAGCGCAGCGCCCGGATCGCCCAGGCCCAGGTTCGCCTCGAGCTGGTCGCCCATGAGCGCACCCGGCTGCAGGCCGCGGTCCGGCGCCTCGGTGATGCCTTTGCCGCCAAGCTTGACCTCACCGCGCTGACCAGCATCGTCCTGCACGGCTCGCTCGAGGCGATGGATGCTGACGCCGGCCAACTCACGCTCGAGATCGGCGAGCGCTCCTCGCTCGACGAGACCATCGGTGAGCCCGACCACGCTCGCACGCTGGCTGAGGCGGGCCGAGAGGCACGGGAGTCCGGTCGTTCCTGGCAGCTGGAGCGCGATGGCGTCTGGGCCCTGGCACTGCCCATCGGCTTCGCCAGCGCCGGCGAGTCCGGGCGCGGCGCCCTGACTGTCACCCGGCGCGCACGCGAGTTCCGCCGCGACGAGCAGGCTCTGCTCCACGGTCTGGTGGAGCGGGCCGAAACAGCGATCTGCGACATCCTGGCCCATGAGGCGCTGCACGAGCAAGCAGTCACCGACCCGCTGACCAGCCTTGGCAACCGGCGCAAGCTGGCCAGTCAGCTCAGCGACCAGCTCACCGGCGCCTCCGAGCCCGAGCCCTTCCTGCTCATGCTCTTCGACCTCGACGGCTTCAAGGGCTACAACGACACCTTCGGCCATCTGGCCGGCGATGCTCTCCTGGCCCATCTGGGCGGACGGCTGGCCGCCGCCGTCGCTCCGCACGGCACCGCGTACCGGCTGGGTGGGGACGAGTTCTGCGTCCTGCTGCCGGCCGACCCCGGCGAGCTGCAGGAGCAGGTGGCCCGAGCCGCCAGCGCGCTCTCCGAGCGCGGAGAGACCTTCTCGATCGGCGCCTCGTGCGGCGCCGTCCTGCTACCGCATGAAGCCAGCACAGCCGACTACGCGCTTCAGCTCGCCGACCAGCGCATGTACGCCCGCAAGGTGGGTCGTCCTTCGGCGGTGCGCGAGCAGACCCGCGATGTGCTCCTCCGGATCATGCATGCCAAGCAGCCCGACCTGCCCGATCACTCCTCCGGCGTGGCTCACCTGGCCATCCAGGTGGGCCGTCGGCTGGGCATGACCGGTGAGCAGATCGATGAGCTGGCCCGCGCGGCTGAGCTGCACGACATCGGCAAGGTCGGACTGCCCGACGCGATCCTTGACAAACGCGGTGCACTGGACGCCGATGAGTGGGAGTTCGTGCGCCAGCACACGATCCTCGGCGAGCGCATCCTCAGTGCCGCACCCGCCTTGCGCCCGGTGGCCACCATCGTCAGGGCTAGTCATGAGCGATGGGACGGCCGTGGCTATCCCGACCGGTTGCGCGGCAAGGAGATCCCGCTGGCCGCGCGGATCGTCGCCGTCTGTGACGCTTACGAGGCCATTACCAGTGACCGTTGCTACCGGCAGGCGCGTAGCGCGGACGTCGCCCGGCGGGAGCTCACCCGCGAGGCGGGGCGCCAGTTTGACCCCCAGGTCGTGGCCGCGTTCCTCCTCGAGCTCGAGCAGCCGGGGCCGGTCATGGGCCGTCGCCCAGCCGACGAGGAGGCGTGGGAGCTGGCCGAACAGGTGCTCGATCTGTTCATGCCCGTGCTCGAGAACCGCCTCGCGGTCGAGCTTCAGCCGTAGGTCGCGGCGGCCTGCTCGGCGCCTTCGGCCGCTGATCGGCTAGATCCCGGGGGCATCGACTAGCCTGAGCCAGATCCCCGACCGCGGCACTCGGATTTCCGGCAGGAACTCGTTGGGCCCGGGCCCCGTGTCGGCCCCCGGTCGCAGGGCCATGCCGAGCTTCGGCTGGGCCGCGCTCGGCGTGCTGGCCTTCTCGATCACGTTTCCGGCCACGGTGCTGGCCGAGCGGGCCTTTGCCCCGCTGGTGGTGGGGGCCGGTCGCTCGGTGATCTCGGCCGTGATCGCCCTGGTTTGCCTTCGCGCCTTTCGCGCGCCCCTCCCAGAGCGCGGGACGTGGCCGGGATTGATTGCCGTCGCCCTGGGGTGCGGGATCGGCTTTGGCGTCCTGTCCGCGCTCGCCCTGCATCACACGACCTCGAGCCACGGTGCCGTCGTGGTCGGGCTGCTCCCGGCGGCGACCGCGGCCGTGGCGGTGATCAGCGTCGGTGAGCGACCGCGGCCGCTGTTCTGGGCCGCGAGCTTTCTCGGCACGGCCACCGTGACCGCCTATGCCCTGTCGCGCGGGGCGGGCACGCTCCACGGCGCCGATCTGTTGCTCCTTGCTTCGGTGATCGTCGCGGCCGTCGGCTACGCGGAGGGCGGCCGTCTCACCCGGAAGATGCCCGGCTGGCAGGTGATCGGCTGGGGGCTGGTGCTCGCCTTCCCGATCTCGCTGGGGCTGACGATCGTCGGCGCAACCCACAGCGCGGCGCCCAACCTCACCGCTGCCTCCTTGATCGGCTTTGCCTACGTCGGCTCGATCTCGACCTTCTTCGGCTTCTTCGCCTGGTATCGCGGTTTGGCCGAGGCCGGCGTCGCCAAGGCCAGCCAGGTCCAGCTCGCCCAGCCGATCCTGACGATCGCCTGGTCGGTCCCTCTGCTCGGCGAGCATCTCGATCCGCTCTCGCTCGTGGCTGCGGTGATGGTCGGCGTCTGCGTTCTCGTCACCCAGCGCACCCGCGTCCGCCAGAAGGTGTTGGTGCCGCTAGTGCCGCCGGCGCCACCAGAGTCGGCCGAGCGCGAGGCCGCCACTCCTACGACCCCGGGCGGGTGATGACGCTCAGGAAGTCCCGGAAGTAAGGGGTCAGAAACTGGCCCGGGATCCCGGTCTGCCCGGACATCAGCGGCACGGCGACCGGCACGCGCGCGTGACGGGGGTGGGCGTAGACATAGCCCGCGACCCAGCGGGGGTTGATGTCGAGCTCCATCGCCCGCACCACACCCTGGGCGGCCAGCGCGGTGGCGAGCGCCCGCACCGAGAGGGCGTACCCGGCCGCCCAGATCAAGTCGCCGCGGGATGTGATCCCGAGGCCCGAGCGGGCGACGACCGGCTGCTCGTGCAGCGGGTCCCCCCAGCACCGCTTGATGCAGTTGTCGACCGTGGGGGCAATGTGGCCGCCGTTGATCAGGAGGGCGAGGTTCTGGCGCACGGCCGCGACCGGGTGCCCCGGAGCCGGGACGCCTTCGCGCCAGCGCCCGATGTCGGTGGTGCCGTCGCGGTAGATGACCAGCGATGCGGCGCCCCGGCGCAGCCGCCACCCGACACGCCCGTAGGCGGCAAAGCCGCCGGCGCCGTAGTGCTCGCGAAAGCCGCTGTTGAACGCGGCGACCAGGATCCGCCGCTCGGCGCCCCGGATGGCATCCCCGTAGCGCCAGCCCCGGCCGCCGGGCTCGAGGCCACCCGCGTGCAGAGCCAGCGTCACCAATCCCTGGTTCAGGCGCACAAGCGTGACCGTGTAGCCAGGCTTGTGCAGCGCGTTGACGCGCGAGATCCAGACCGCGGTCTGGCCGCGCACAGCCACGGCCGGTCGCCACCCGAACACTCCAGGGTGATGGGCGGCGGACAGGACCGCGATCAGGCGGCGCGCGCGGGGCGGACGGCGCGGGACTGAGGCGGTGACGGAGGCGGCCGATGTCGAGGTGACCGCCGCGACTGACGGCGATGAGCCACGGTGATGCGAGCCGCCGCAGCCAGCGATCACGAGCACGGCAGCGACGGCCGTCCAGGCCTTCCTACCCCTCGCGGTTCGGCGCCCGGCACCCACCCCGGGAGTGTGGCAGGCTCGCCGGGCTAGCGGCCCTGACCGGCGAGGTACTCGTCGAGTCCGGCGCGGGCCTCGCGCCTGACCTTGGCCTGCAGGACGGGCGTCCAGCCCAGCGCCAGGCCGACCGGGCCCAGAGCCTGGCGCGCCCACGCGTAAAAGGAGAACGAGTCCTGATGATCGGCGATCAGCCCGTCCCGGAAGCGGAACGTGGCCCGGACGTCATTGTGGACCCGGCGGCCGGTCGAGAAGGTGTAGTCGGCCAGCCAGTGCGCGCTTCCGCGCTCGGGCCCGGCCTCGCGTTCGGCCAGCGTCACCTCGAGGTCGCGCGCGCGGGCGGTCAACATCTTCCACATCGCGCCCGGCTGGGAGCCCTGCAGACCTATGAAGACCGGGTCTGAGAAGCGGGCTCCGGGCCCGTAGCACGCGGCCATGGCTTCGCCATCGAGTCGCGCGAAGGCGGCGTAGAAGCGTTCGATCAGCTCCTGGTGGGCGTGAGCCACGGGCGCACGCTACCCGGTCTGGGCCACACGCCGGGGGATGAGGCGCCAATGACCGTGGCCAGACGCCGCTGGGCGGAGCCGAGCTGAGCCGGGTGGGCTGGACTGAGCCGGGTCAGCCGACCCGGGTGTAGACGATCGCGCTGTCGGCCACACAGCAGGCGCCGCGGTAGTTGTGGGGGGCGGTGGCGCCCGGGATCGGGCGCAAGCGCGGATCGGCGGCCAGCAGCGCGCCCCACTGGGCCGCCCGGCGGCGGACGAGCCCCGACCAGTCGGCCTTCCATGCCGTCGAGCCCTCGGTCAGGGGCCTCGTGACGAGCAGGTGCTGTCCGGGCGTGAGGGTGCTGACGAGCGCGTCGAGCGTCCGCCGGGGGTCGGCGTGTGCGAGCCGCGAGTAGGCGTCTGACCAGTTCATCGTGCGCGGATCAGCGACCGGGCCCATCGTAGTGGCGTAGCGCAGGTCGGCGGGCAGGTAGTACCAGGCCAGCGGCGTCTGCTCGGGCGCGGCGGCCAGCACCACGTCGCCCGGTGCCAGCAGCGGAGCCAGCTCCCCGGCCACGTCGCGCATGTCGCTCTTGTACTTGGGTGAGAACGAGGCCGCGTTGGCGACAAAGGCCAGGGAGATGACGATCGCGGCCAGACCGAGGAGCCCGGCGCGCGCCGACGTGAAGGCCGCGAACAGGAGCAGCGGCGCCACGATCGCAGCGAAGTAGCGGGTCACCCAGGTGGACCACACCAGGCCGAGGAGAGCAGCGACGAGCAACGCCGCCACCGGCAGCGCCAACAGCGCCCAGACCGTCGTGGCCGCTGGCGTGCGGCGACGATCTGATGCCAGCAGCGGGAGCATCCCGAGGGCGGCGCTGACGGCCAGGGTGGCGAGCACCCGGTCGCCTCCGAGCAGGCTGCTCGGGAAGGTGGGGCCGACGAAGTTCGCGTACGTGAACGGGCTCGTGTCGTGGCTGATCTGGTACACGAGCGTCGGAATCCAGGGCGCGAACAGGACCAGGGCGCCGCCGAAGGCGGCTCCGGCGTCGCGCAGGACACCGCGCTGGTCGGCGCTGGCTCGGTACACGGGGATCAGGGCCACGGCCGCACCGGCCCAGAAGAAGATTGCCCAGAAGCTCGTGTAGAGCATCAGCGTCAGGGCGAGCGCAAAAACGATCACGTAGGGGCGCCGCCTGAACACGAACCCGTGCAAGAAGCTCGCCGTGGCCACCAGGCCGATCAGGGCCAGCAGCTCGTAGGCCTGGGTCTCCTGCCCGTACTGGGTGAGGAAGGCGCTGACCGCAAACAGGGTGGCGGCGATCATTCCCGCGCGCCGGCCGAACAGGCTCCAGCCGGTCCACATCGACAGCGGGATGGCGATCAGGCCCAGCATTAGCGAGAGGGAGTGGGTGGCCGCTTCACTGGAGCCGAAGATGCTGATCCAGATGTGCAGGACGAAGTAGTAGAGCGGCGTCGACCCCTCGAGCCGCAGGATGCCGGGAATCGCACTCAAGGGGTGCGACGCAGCGCCAACGGCGATGGCCTCGTCAGACCAGAACTGACCGGAGAGGTAGCGGGTGCGGATCACGGCCGAGATCGCGATCAGGAGCAACAGCACGCCGCCGGTGCTCACCCAGCGGGGGAGCCGCTCAAACCACCCAGGGGCGCTGACATCGCGGCTCGCCGGGGCCTGCAGGAGCCAGGGAAGGGTGCGCCGCGGGGTGGTGGTCGACATGCGCGGCTGAGGCTACCCGGTGTTCTGGCAGGATGGCCCGCGTGTTTCCCCAGATCGTAGCCTGTGATCTCGACGGCACGCTGCTGCGCTCGGACGGGACCCTGAGCGAGCGGACACGCCGCGCCCTGGCCGCCGTGCATGCGGCCGGCTCGATGGTCGTCGCCTGCACGGCGAGGCCCGTGCGGTGGGTGCGCCCGTTGGCGGGGGAGTTCGGAGGGGCATCGGTGGCCGTGTGCGCCAACGGCGCCGTGACCTGGGATCTGCAAGGGGATGCGGCGCTGGCTGAGCTCGCGATCGAAGCCGACGTGGTGGCGGAGGTCGTGGCCGCCCTGACGGCCATATTCCCGGGCGGGGCATGGGCGGTCGAGCACACGCACGGCTTTGGCCACGAGCCCGAGTACCGGCCGCGCTGGCCGGTGCCCCCGGACACGACCGTGGCCGCGGTCTCGCGGCTGCTGGACCAGCCGCCGGTCAAGCTGATGTTCCGCCACGACGGCCACTCGCCGGATGACATGCTCGGCCCCGCGCAGGACGCCCTGGCCGGGCTCGTCGAGCTCTCGCACTCCAACTCGGCCGATGGGCTGCTCGAGATCAGCGCCGCCGGCGTCGACAAGGGCTCGGCGCTCGCCCGCCTGTGCGAATCGGTCGGCGTCGGGCGCCACGAGGTGATCGCTTTCGGTGATATGCCCAACGACCTCTCCCTGTTGGACTGGGCGGGAACGGCGGTGGCGGTCGCCAACGCCCACGCCGACGTCCTCGCCGTGGCGACCGAACTCACCGACAGTAATGACGACGATGGCGTCGCCGCGGTTCTCGAGCGTCTGCTCGGGTCGCGGTCTGCGAGCCGGGCCGCGTCCCCGGCGCGTTGGCCCGAGATCGTGCTCGTGACCGCTACGCAGATGCCCAAGCCCGACCCCGAGTCAGCCGGTGTGATCGCGGCCCTGGCCGAGATCGGAATTCACGCTGAGCTGCGTCCCTGGGATCAGCCCTACTCGTTCACCGACGTGGCCCTCGTCGTCTGCCGTACCCCCTGGAACTATTTCAACCACACGCGCGCGTTTCTGGACTGGGCGACCGCGGTGGCGTCCGCCACGGCGTTTGAGAACCCGATCGAACTCGTGCGCTGGAACGCCCACAAGTCCTATCTGCTCGACCTCGAGGCCGCGGGGGTGCCGGTCGTCCCGACGCGACTGGTCAGCCGTGCGGCCACGCCGGCGCAGCGCGCGCAGGCGCTGGACTCGGAGGCCGAGGTGGTGATCAAGCCGGCCGTGTCGGGCGGGGGGCAGGGCGCGCTGCGCGTCGATCCGCATGATCTGCGCGCTCGCGAGCACCTGGCGGCCCTGCTTGCGTCCGGCGATGCCCTCGTCCAGCCTTTCCTGCCCGCGGTGCAGGCGGGTGAGGTCTCGCTGATCTACCTGGACCAGGCGTTCAGTCACGCGGTCGTCAAGAGCCCGGCCGGTGGCGACTATCGCGTCCAGGCGTATTACGGGGGCACGGTCGCTGGGCACAGGCCGACCCCGGCCGAGCTGGCGCTGGGAGCGGCGGCTCTCGCCGTCCTGCCCGAGGCGGCGCTCTACGCCCGGATCGACATGGTCGGTGGCGATGAGCCCCGGTTGATGGAGGCCGAGCTGATCGAGCCCGAGCTCTTCCTGCCCCTGGTTTCGGGTGCTACCCAACGCTACGCCGAGAGCCTGGCGGCGTGCTTGGCGCGTCTGGTCAGGTGAGCGCCTCCGGCGCCCGGAGGCGGCCTTCCGGCAAAGACCACTGATTTGGTGAACATGCGATCATGAAGGCCGCGCTTCGAGCCTGCTTAGGTATCAGTTGCCGGTGGGTCGCAGGCAGCCACCGCGGACCGGCAAACGGCAATCCAGACACAGGAGAGAAGACAGATGTCACTCAAGATTGGCTCCACCGCCCCAGACTTCGAGGCCGAGACGACCGAGGGCCAGATCAGCTTTCACGACTGGGTCGGGGATTCGTGGGCGGTGCTGTTCTCGCACCCCAAGAGCTTCACCCCGGTGTGCACCACCGAGCTGGGCTACATGGCCAAGATCAAGCCCGAGTTCGACCGCCGCGGCGTGAAGATCATCGGCCTCTCGGTCGATCCGGTACAGGACAATGTGAACTGGTACAAGGACATCGAGGAGACCCAGGGGACGGCGCCCAACTACCCGATCATCAGCGACGGGGACTTCAACGTCGCCAAGCTCTATGACCTGCTCCCCGCCGACGTCAGCGGCGATGCCGGGGACCGCACGCCGGCCGACAACCAGACGGTCCGCAACGTGTTCGTGATCGGCCCGGACAAGAAGATCAAGCTGATTCTGGTCTATCCGATGACCACCGGCCGCAACTTCGACGAGGTCCTGCGGGTGATCGACTCCCTCCAGCTCACCGCGAACCATAAGGTGTCGACCCCGGCCCAGTGGCAGGCCGGAGACAAGGTGATCATCGGCGGCTCGGTCTCAGATGACCAGGCGCGCGAGATCTACCCGGACGGGTGGGACTCCCCCCGGCCCTACATCAGGATCGTTCCGCAGCCGCGCTGAGCTGCGCTGCGCTGCGCGGCGCTGTCAGTTCCCGGCCGCCGGGACTGACGGCGCCGCCCTCAGCGCAGATAGACCGCGAAGAAGTCGCGGTCGTCGGCCGAAAGGTAACGCGTCAGCGGCCGCGTCATGCTCGACAGCAAGCTGCTCGGCTGACCGGCATTGGACGCCGCGTAGGAGTTGAACGTGACCCAGTAGGAGTTGATGTCGAGTTGCATGGCGCGGATCGCTCCGGCGTGAATCAGGATCCGGGCCAGCGACCCCACGGTCTGGTCGCTGGCGGCGGCGTAGATCAGGTTGCCGCGGGCGTCGACCCCGATCCCCGAGCGCCAGACGCGGACTGCGTTGCCCAGCGTCGCTCCCCATTCGGGGCCGTCGCCCAGGTTGGGGTTGGGCTGTCCGCCGGAGACGATCAGAGGCAGGTTCTGGCGCGCGAACGCCACTCCGGGCGGCGCCTGGGGGCCATACGACCAGGCCTGAACGTCGATGTGACCGTCGCGGTAACCGACGATCGTTCCCAACCCGTTTTGCAGTGGCGCGTAGGTGACCCCGGCGAGCGCGTAACCGCCATGGGAGTCCTGGAGCTTGAAGCCGCTGTTGAAGGTGGCCAGCAGACGGCTGCGCAACGACGGCGGTACCTCCATCAGGCCCCGGGGGAGCGACACCGATGGCTCGAGCCGGCCCGGGTAAAGGACGACCGAGGCCCGGCGGGTGTCGATCCAGGCCACCCCGGCCACCATCTGCGGATAGAGAGGATCAGTGCGGAACTGCGTGATCTGGACCGGCGCGCTTGACCCGCTCCACGTTTCGGTTGGTACCCAGACTCCTTCCTGGGGGACAGCGGGGTGGATGATCGGCGCCACGTCGGGGGGATGCACGGCGGCGGTGCCATGGGCCTTGATGGCGAGCTTGCGCAGTGCCGGGCCGCCGGTGGCGGGGGCGTTCCAGGAGTAGTAGACGCTCTCGATCGTCGAGGCCAGCGTTGCGGCCCCGTGGTCGCGCAGCCACTCGAAGGAGCGGATCGTGAAACTCGAGTTGGAGGCACCCATCAGCATCCCCCCGTATGAGAACGCGATCGGCACCAGACACAGCGCGAACGCGAGTGCGAGCGCGCGGCGCACACGGCGTAGCGGCGTGAGTCGCGGCGGAAGCGGCCGCGGGGACAGTCGGGCGGTGGCGGAGGCGGACATGCGCGAACGGGTCCTCGGCGCTCGAGCCCGTGGGATCGCTTTCGCCCCCGCGCGGGGTCGTCCTGCCCGACGCCCTAAACGTTTCAGAAAAATCTCATGCTCGCGGGCAGGCGATTGGCCCGGGACCGCAGAAACGTGGTACCTGGAGGAACGACCCAGATGCCCAGAGTCAATGCAGCGTCGCGGGTAGCCGCGGCTCCCCCTGAAGCCGCCGGCCCGCGCCGGGGCTCGGACGCTGTGCGGGCCGGCCCGGTACGGGTGCTGCGCCCCGCCAGCCAGGGACTGGCCGCCTGGGTCCGAGCGATCCGCGTCCGCCAATGGCCCAAGAACGTGCTCGTGTTCGGGGCCCCGGCTGCCGCCGGAGCCCTGGGGCGTCCAGGGGTGGCCGGCCGGGTCGCCCTGGCCGCGCTGGCCTTCTGCCTGCTTTCGAGCGGCGCCTACCTCCTCAACGACCTTCGAGACGCCCCCGAGGACCGCAAGCACCCGCTCAAACGTCATCGCCCGATCGCCTCCCGCGCCATCACCCCGGGACGAGCCCTGCTCGTCGCAGTGTTCGCGATCGTCGGCGGCCTCGGCCTGTCGGCCAACCTGGGTCCGGCCTCGCTCGCCTTCGCCGGAGCGTCGGTCGGCCTCAACTTCGCTTACACGACCTGGCTGCGTCGGGTCGCGATCGCCGACATCGCCGCGATCGCCGGCGCGTTCGTGATCCGGGCCGCGGCGGGTGGTGCCGCCGCCGGGGTGCCAATCTCGCGCTGGTTCATCGTCGTGGTCTCCTTCTCCGCCCTGTTCGTCGCCGCCGGCAAGCGCTACGCCGACTTCATCGATCCCGTTTCGCGCAGCTCGCGCCCGGTGCTCGACGAATACAACGCGGACTTTCTGCGCATGGTGATCGGAGCGGCCTCCGCGGTCGCCCTGGGGGCCTACTGCCTGTGGGCGTTCGGGGGGCCACGCAGCCCCTGGCGCGAGGCGACGATCCTGCCCTTCACGGTCGCGCTCCTGCGTTACGGGCTGCTGGTCACCGGCGGCCGGGGCGGGGCGCCCGAGGAGATCCTCCTGCGCGATCGCTTCATCCAGCTGACCGGCGCGGCCTGGGTGTTGACCTTCGCGCTGGGGCTGTGAGATGAGCGCTGCTCCGGCTCGCCGAACCGACGGACCGCCGCCTCGACGCCGGACCCGTCCTTCAGGTCCCACATCGGGCCGGGGCGCTTCGGCGGCCGGCCGCTCGTCCCGCGCCGTCAGCGCGCAGCGACGTCGGCGCCAGCGCCACTTCGCGCGCCGTCGCCGGGACCTGATCCAGGACGCGGGTGTGGCCTTGGTGATCGCCCTGTTCCTGATCAGCTTCACCGCGGGCCTCGGCGTCCTCGCCCTGCTCGAGGTTCCCCTGGCCGGCGCGCTGATCACCTCGCTGATCGCCGAGCGGGTCATCGCCCGCCGCCGGGCCACACTCCCCGCGCGGCGCGCGCCGCGTTCTCGCCGTTGATCTGGCGGGCGGCGAGACCCGGTCAGCCTCGGGCGCACGGTGAAGCTCTGAGACCGTCGAGTAGGTGGCGTCCTAGCTTGTCCGCGCTCGTTGGCGCGGCCACGGTCAGTGCCGCGATCGCGGGCTGCGGGAGCAGCGCCGCACCCACGAGCGGCGCGGGTCACCGTCCGGCGCAGCGCGGCTCGCGGTCATCATCGGCGGCCGTCGGCTCGACGACGACGACCACGACCACCGCGGCCAGGCCCCGCAAGCCGACTCCGCCGCCCTATCCCCGCCTGCTCAGCGCGGCTACGAGCACGCGACCCACGGGCTTCGTCCCTGCCATGAGCTGGCGCGGACGGACCGCGGTCTACGTGGCTCGCCGTTCGGACATCTCGCTGCTCTCCCTCGATCAACGCTTGGTC
This sequence comes from Solirubrobacteraceae bacterium, assembly GCA_050696855.1. Classification (GTDB taxonomy): domain Bacteria; phylum Actinomycetota; class Thermoleophilia; order Solirubrobacterales; family Solirubrobacteraceae; genus Palsa-465. The sequence continues at coordinate 18,319 of JBOGYN010000545.1, forward strand.
TCCCTGAACCTGCACTCGGGGACCGTGGATGCGGGTTCGACCGGCTGGCGCTACGGGCCTGCGATCGCCGGGGCTGAGCGCCGTCGTCTCGTGGCCGCCTTCAACGGGGCCTTCAAGCTGGACACGCACAGCGGTGGCTTCCTCCTGGCCGGACGCACCGCGGCTCCGCTCACGGTCGGGCTGGGCTCGATCGTCACGTACTCCGACGGCACCACCGACATCGGCGCCTGGCATCAGGGGGTACCCGCGGCCGGCAAGCCGGTCGTCTCCGTGCGTCAGAACCTGCATCTGCTGATCACGGGTGGCCGCGCGGCCGCGAACACCGGCTGCCTGACGTGCTGGGGCGCCACGCTGGGCGGAACCGCGATGCCGGCGCGCTCGGCGCTGGGGATCACCGCCGACGGGCACTTGATCTGGGCCGGAGGCGAGAAGCTCACCGTCTCGAGCCTGGCTGCCGCGCTGGTGGCCGCCCGGGTCGTGCGCGCCGTCGAGCTCGATATCAACCCCGAGTGGGTGGCCGGCTACCTCTACGGTCACCGCGGCGGCCGGGGGCCAGCTGCCCCGGTCCAGGTTGTCGCCGGTCAGCCCGGGGTGGGCGGGCAGTTTCTGGCCCCTTACAGCCGAGACTTCTTCAGCGTCGTCGTGCGCTGAGGGTCGGCGCGTTTTGCTCAGCCGCCGTGGTGATGCTGCCACAGCGCCGGGTGGGCGGTCCAGCTTGCGAAGTCTGGGATCAGGACGATGGCGACGACGAGGCCCCCGACGACCGCCCCGGTCACGGCGATCGCTCTCCCCGCGCCGCCGGCTTGTCCCCCGCGCGCAGACGTCCCGTTGAGGCTGGTGGCCCGCAGCCCGGCCGGCATCCCCGGCAGGTGGCCGAGGACGTGCAGACCGGTGGCGCCCAGCCAGACGAAGAACGACACCTTGTGGATCAAGAACCATGGATCGCGGTCGACCGGGCCTACGAACAGCAGCACGACGCCGCTGGCGAAGACCACCACCGTGCTCAGCACGACCCCGGGAGCGAGCAGACGCAGCCACAGCTCCGGCGGCCCCTTGCGCAAGTACGAGGCATCGCGCGCGTAGTAGCGGACGAAGCGGTAGCCGGTGCTGGCCAGCTTGAGAGCCACCGGACCGATCACGACCAGTCCCAGGAAGAAGTGAAGCCAGGTGAGCTGGCCGATGCGCAGGATCGTGACCCCGAGCGCGGCGAGCAGCCCGAGGAGGATCACGCCGGTCGCCGCGGTCAGCTGCTCGTTGCCGGCGGGACCGCCGGTCGTGCTGAACCTGATGACAGATCTCATCAGCTCAGACCTGTGGCCGACGGGCCGCCAAGCGCGAGACGGCCCCGGCGATCTCGCGGCGCTGCCCCTCGTCTGCGAGCAGGCCGTCGGCCCCCACCTGGTCGCGGCTCATCGGCAGGCGCAAGCACGCGTCGGCGACGACGTCGGCGCCCGCGTAGGCGAGGACCTTGGCCAGCGAGGCATGGGCGTCGGCGCCACCCGTGGGAGCGGCCGGTCCCGAGGCGTTGATCCAGGCCACGGGCTTGCCGTAGGTGCCGGCGTCTCCGATCGTCCACTCGAGCAGGTTCTTCAGCGCTGCGGGCAGCGCTCCGGCGTATTCAGGAGTGCAGATCAGGACGCCGTCGCCGGCCTGCACCGCCGCTCGCAGAGACGCCACCTCGGGGTGCGGTGCGGCGCCCTCGACGTCGTCGTCGGGATTGAACAGCGGCAGGCGCTGCAGGCCATCGAACCAGACCGTCTCCACGCCGGTCGGGGCCACCGCCGCCGCGGTCCGGAGCACGGCCGTGTTGGTCGAACCGGCGCGCGCGCTCCCCGAGATGAGCAGGATGCGCCGGTTGGGCGGGCTCCGGTCGGTCATGCCGGGAGCTTGCGGGCGTAGCGGGCGAGCTTCGCCCAGGCGTCGCCCTGATCCGCCAGACGCTTGCCGGCCGTGCGAACGGTCCAGCGGTCAGGCGCCAGCTTGGGGTCGGACAGCTCGTCCCATTCGATCGGCATCGCCACCGGCGCCCGCGGGCGGGGCCGGACGCCGTAGGGCGCGACCACATGCTGGGCGTAGTTGATTCGGTTGACGTCGAGGTAGATGCGTTTGCCCCGCTCGGCGCGATGCCATTCCAGCGTCAGCCGGCGTGGGTCGTCGGCGACCATGGCCTCGGCGAGCGCCCGCGCGAAGCGGTGGACCTCGCCAAACGACGAACTGGCCCGCAGCGGCGCGACCACGTGCACACCGCGCGACCCGGTGACCATCGCAAAGGTGGCCAGGCCGGCGTCGCGCAGGCGCTGGCCGGTCGCGCGGGCGGCGGCCCTGACCTCGGCGAAGCGGATCCCGGGCGCCGGGTCGAGATCGATGATGAGCCGGTCGGGCGAGCGTAAGGTGCCGATTCGAGACAGCCAGACGTGAGGGGTGACGACGTTTTGGCCGGCGAGATAGACCAGCGTCGCCGGGTCGTTGGCGAGCACCTGGGTCAGCGAGCCGCCGCGCTTGGGAATCTCGGCGGTGGCGATCCAGGCCGGGAAATGGCCCGGGACCGACTTCATGAAGAACCCGTGGCGACCGACGCCCTGGGGGAAGGCCTCCAGCGCCAGCGGGCGGTCGCGCAGATGGGGGAGCATCGCCTCGGCCACGCGGGCGTAATGACGCGCCAGATCGAGCTTGGTCACCGTCGGGTCCTCGAACAGCGCCTTGCGGGCATGGGTGATCTCGATCGCCCGCCGCCCGACCGAGACCTCCGAACTCGAGCGCTCACTCATGGGCATAGCTCATCACACCCCGGGCGTCGATCGTTCGTCCACCAACGGCTAGGTGGATCTAGACCAACGTGGAGCAGCCAAGCGGTGCTCGATCGCCGATGATGTTTCCTGACCGCCCGGCGGCTGGCTTGCCGACGGCGTGGAGGGTCTGCACGGTAATTTCCCTCAAAGTCTGCTGAAAATCGGTTCGCTGAGGCGAATCCACACCGGTAGGGCTCAAGCATCGGCGTGTGCGCGCCGAAACATCTCCTGTCCGCAAATGGCCTCGTGCTCGCCAAAGGCGCGAGAAGGAGACAACGATGCAAGCTCTGGCTCACTCGCCGATCGCCGAGCGCGATCTCGCCGAGACCACCACGGTCAAGATCCTCTTGGCCGACGACCACCCTCTGATCATCGCCGGGATCCGCCGGACGATCGAGCATCTCGAGGACATGGAGGTCGTCGGTGAGGCCCATTCCGGTGCCGAGCTGGCGCAGCTCATCGAGCGACGCAACCCGGACATGGTCCTCATGGACCTGAAGATGCCCGGCGTCACCGGTGTCGAGATGATCGAGCACATTCGCCGCGAGCAGCCGTCGGTCAAGGTCGTCGTCCTCTCGGCCTGCGACGACCGGCCCACCATCGATGCCGCCCTGCACGCCGGCGCCAGCGCTTACGTGCTCAAGAGCGCGCATACGGTCGACATCGCCTCGGTTCTGCGCCAAGCGTCCAGCGGCGCCGTGTTTCACGCGCCGAGCTACCTGCCGGCGCCCAACGCCGCCGCCTCCGAGCCGGCCCTGCCGGCCCTGACCGACCGCGAGCGCTCCATCCTCTCAGCCGTCGCCTCGGGCAAGACGACCTCCGCGATCAGCCGCGATCTCTGGATCAGCGAGCACACGATCAAGTTCCACCTGACCAACATCTACCGCAAGCTCGGCGTGGCCAACCGCGCGGGCGCGGTCCGCTACGCACTCGAGCACGGCATCGCCTGAGCGTCCGAGCGGGTTCGCCCGGCGGGGGCCAAGTCGCCCGGCTCAGGGTTCGGGACGGGGGAAGGGGGGCAGCGTTGCGGAGATGACCGTTGGGCCCCCGGCCCGACTCTCTATATGAGTGCGGCCTCCGAGCATCCGGACGCGCTCGTGCATTCCCACCAGGCCCAGGCGGCCGGCCCGCGCCGCGCGCACGAGCGTCTCCTCGGGATCAAACCCGTCACCATCGTCGGTGATAACGGCCCGGATGCCCTGCGCGTCGGAGCTGATCGTGATCGAGACCTGGCGCGCGCTGGAGTGCTTGCGGATGTTGCTGAGCGCCTCGCGGATCAGCGCCAGCAGGGTGATCTGCTGCGAATCGGTGAGCTTGGTCAACGGCCCGGTGATCTGGGTGTCGGGCCGGATGCCGGTGCGGGTCGCGAACGCGTCGGTCAGCTGGTGCAGCGCGTCGGTCAGCGAGCCCGGGGCAAGGAACGGTGACTGGACGGCGCTCGAGAGCCGGCGCAGATCGCCGTCCAGAGCCACCAATTGTGCCTCGAGGTCATCGAGGCGTCCAAGCAGTCGGTGAGCGTCGGGATCGCCGGCGATCATCGGCCTTACTTGCTCGCGGAACAGGCTCAGGTCTTGGGCCAAAAGGTGGATGTCCTGTTGGGGGCCGTCGTGCAGATCGAAGCGTAAGCGAGCCAGGCGGCGCTCGACTGAACTCATCACTGTCTCCTGGGTGGCGTGCTCGCGCGCGTCCAGCGACCCGCGATCGAGCAGAGCCGAGAGCACGGGGACTGCGGCGCCGATCAGCAGCGAGGCGTGACTCGCACCGGCGCTCGTCCCGGTCGCGACGATCACCGCGGGCGGCGGCGTCAGGCGCTCGATCCGGGCGCCGGTGACGCGCGCGGAGTCTTCGGGGTCGTCCCCATCCAGGAGCCGTTGCGCGCCGCCCCGGCTCTCGGCGAGCTCGTCGTCGAGCTGGCCGGCCCGCGAGGCCAGCTCGAGCTGGCCATCGGCGCGCTGGGTCCACAACCCCACCGAGCGCGCGCCGATGAAGGCGAGCAGAAGGGCGAGCCTGATCTCGATCGCCATCCCGACCGGCAGCTCCAGCAAACGCCCGGTCTGGAGCATCTCGCGGCCCAGTGCCACCGCGGGCACCCCGGCTTGCCGGTCGATCTGCCCGATCAAGCGCCGGGCATGAGTGGGGTTGGCGGCCAGGTCGACGGCCACCAGGGACAGCAGCTCCGCCGCGTAGGCGAGCGAGACCAGCGGGACGGCGTCGCTGGCTGCGCCGCACGCTCCAAACAGTGAGATCGCCCGGCCTCGAGCCGCGACGCGAGCCGGGCCCGGGACCTCGGCACCGGTCGTGGCCTCGTCGACCAGCGCCAGCGAGCGCTCGAGTTCGACGGCGAGCGTCGTCTGGGGGTTGGGGGCCCTCGCCATCCTGTCCATTGTGCCCGAGCGCGGGTTGCGTCAGGCAGTCGGAAAGCGCAATTGCAGCACTGAAGGGAAGGCGGACTGTAAGCGGGATGGGGAGTTGAACGGCTGGAGATAGCGAGGATGCTTCGCCGCGCCCGTGTGCGACCGGCGCTGGTGATGCTTGGCCGGCTTGTGGTGCTTACCCGGTGCGAACGAGTTGTCCCCCAGACGGGGGACGTGGACTTCGCTGAAGGTGGCCAGGTAGCTCGCGGGGATCGTGGTGGTGTTGAACCACCCGGCTCCGCCCCCCGGGCGGGCGAACCCGCTGGTGCCGAAGTAGCGGTTGCCGATCCTCATGAAGGTGTGGCCGGCGTTGTAGAAGATCGTCACCGCGCCCGGACCGGACGGGAACTTCCAGTTCGGGATTCCCCCCGAGGCAGTGGTCGGGACCTTGTAGCCGGCCTGCTGTATGACGTAGGACACCGAGCCCGAGCAGTCAAAGGGCTGGAACACAGACGGCTGCTCATGGCCGCCGGCGTAGACGTAGGGGAAGTTGGCGGCGCTGACCATGTTGGCGGCGCCAATCAGCCGGTCGTAGTGCGAGAGGACCCCGCCCTTGTACCGGGCGCGCCACTGTCCGCGCCAGGACGCGAAGTAGGCCGAGACCACGCCGTGCTTGCTCGTGTGGGTGTGGGGACGGACGCCGGCCGCGATCGCTCGGGCCCGGGCCAGGACCATGTTCACGTACCAGCCGGCGTGGTTGTAGGCGAAGATCGCGCGCGAGACATCCTGGGCGGCCCCGGCGGCGGCCAGGTAGCGCGCGGCGGAGAAGATCGCGTCGCGCGGGTCATACGGGTTCGGGACGCTGTGGCCGTCGACGGCCATGCCGTATTGCTTCCAGGTGCTCGGCATGAACTGCATCCAGCCGATCGCCCCCGCCGACGAGGTGTTCATATTGCGGCCGAAGTCGCTCTCGACCGCGTTGATCGCCGCCAGAACCTGCCACGGGACGTGGAAGCGCCGCCCCGCTTCCATGTAGATAGGGATCAAGAAGCGCGGCGGCATGTTGCCGTTGGCGAGCAAATTGCCCAGAGCACCGGTCAGTGCCGGGTCGGTGGTGACCGAGCCGGTCCAAGACTTGGGACCGAGGAACCCGGGCGAGGACGGGCTCGAGCCCAACGCGCTGCCGCCGTTCGCCCCTGTGCTGGGTTTGACGGGCAGGCGCTTCGAGTGTCCTCCCAGCGGACGCACCGAGCCGCCACCGTTGGTCTTGCTCGGGACCGTGATCGGAAGCCGGGGATGGGAGGTCGGCTGCGCATGCGTGCCGGCGACCTTCGGCGGCGGCGTGGACGATACCGTGGGAGCGGGGATCGGGTTCGTGATGCCGGTGGGGGCGGGGACGTCGGTTGCGCCCACGCCGGCGCCGCCGCTGGGGGGCGTGGCAGCGGTCGTGGTCGACGCCGGGCTGGACGTCGGGGCCGGCGGAAGCGGAGTCGTCGTCGGGGCCGGCGGAGGCGGAGGCGTGGGGTGCTTGTGACCGCCGTTGGAGGGCGCGCGGTGGCTCTGCTGAGACCCAGCTCCCAGGGCGCCGGGGTGCCCAGCCGCCGTGGCGTTCTGGTTCTGGCCGGCCGTCGGGGCCAGCCGGCCGGTGAGGCCGCCGTGGGCGGGTAGGTGGCGCGCCCGCGAGCTCGAGGTTCGCGACGGGGCCGCCCGGGCCGCCCGGGCCTGCTTGCGCGCCGCTTCATCGCGGGCGCGTTGGACCGCCAACGTGGCCAGGCGCTCAATCCGGTGCCGCGTGCTCTCGGCGCGGCCGGCCGACGAGGCAAAACTGATGTCGGCCAGGGCGGGGGTCGCACTCGCGCTCACGGCCAGCGCCGTGGCCACTGCGACCGCCCCGGTGCGCAACCGGGTTCCGGTCAGACGGGCCGCCTGGTCGGGGGTCAGCTCACCCGTGCCCTGGGCCGTAACCAGGGTCAGGGCACCACGCGGCGCCGGACGCGGGAGGCTAAGACTGGGTAGGCCGCTGGCGGTGAGCTCGAAACCGAACTGAGGCTGCTGTACGAGCGCGAGCGGGACGGCAAACAGACCGGTCCAGACCAGCTCGTCGCCGTCCCGGAGCGCTGGCTGCAGCCGGCAGGCGCCCGCGGAGAAGGACTGCCAAGGCTGCTGTGAGCGGCTGACGCGCAGTTGCGCCTCGGACAGCATGTCCAGCTCGCCGGAAACCCGAGTCAGGATGCGCAGCAGCGCTCCGTGCTCGCCTACGCGCGTGTAATCAAAGCGGTCGAGCGTGACCGGGTGCTCAAGAAGCGACACTGGCCACCTCGTCGCTTCGGGCGTCCGCGCCGGCGCGCTCGATCGCGTCGAACAGCGCTTCGCACGGGTTCCATTTGGGGACGACGGGGAGCGCGGCCAGGCCCGAGTGGGAATCCGCGCCGACGGCGACGATGCCGACCCGCGGGCGCAGGGAACTCAGTCGCGCGGCATCACGAGCGGCCGTGGTGAGCGAGGCGCTGGCGTCGATCACTACCACGTCGACGGTCTCGCTCAAGGCGGCTTGCACGATGTCGGCGCCGCGGGCGCAGACTGCCACCGAGTAGCCACGCCGCGAGAGCAGCGTCGAGGCCAGGGCCCGGAAG
>JBOGYN010000546.1:0-23216 GCA_050696855.1 Solirubrobacteraceae bacterium
GGCCTGAGCCCGTCCACGCCGGCCACCGGTCCGGCGGCGGCCGCACCCGGCGCGCGGGCCGCAGCCCCCAACGCAGCTGCCGCCCACGCGGCACCCCGAGCGGTCGCGATCCGCCGGGCCCGCCGCCAAGCTCGGGCCAACCGTCGACTCCACGCGCTGGTCCGGCGCCTGCACGGCTGCCTGACCGGCCTCCCCTCCACCTCTGAGCGGGTGCTCACCCTCAGGGCCGGAGCATCCGGTCGCCCCGGACTCAGCCCGGGCGCCACGGCGCGCGTGCTCGGGGTCAGCGCCGGTCGCGAGGCTCACCTCGAGCGGGTCGCGCTGAGCTCGCTAGAGGCCGCCGGCCGCGCTGGGTGTGGGTCAGCCGGCACCCCCACTGTTCTGGCCGTCGCGGCCACGCACACTCTCGTCGCCTCGCCCCCGGCATTTGGCCCGACGACGGGTGTCGCGGCCGGGCATCCCGGAACGCCGGGCTCGGCGGCGGGAACGCGCACTCAGACCGGCGGCGTCACGCGCAGCGGCGTCCATCGCCCTGGCAAGGGGGGCGCTGCCCCGACGCGGACGGTCGAACGGGCCGCCACAGAAGTCAACGGAACGCCGGCCTGGGCCGTGATTCTCGCCCTCAGCCTCCTCGCCCTGGCCGGTGCCGCCGCGGTCGTACGCCAGGCCGTCCTCGGGCGTCGGGCCGGGGTTGCGGCTGCTGGTGGCGCACCTCTGCCTGTGTCTCCGTCGGCGGCTGCGTTTGCCGCCCTTCCCGCGGTCCAGACCCCGGCTCCGGCCTCGTCCGACGAGCCACCGCATACTGCCGACCGCTGGTTGCCGGCTGAGCTAGCTGCACCCTCGCGACCCGCTCCCCCGGAACCCGCTTCCTCGGCGCCCAGTCTCACCCCCGCTCCTACTCCGGGGACCGGACTCGAGCCGGCCCGGTCATCGCCGTCCGCGCTGCGGGGCATCCGTCGGCACACCCGCCTGGCCGCGGTGCTCGTCACCGCCCTGGCCGGCGGGATCGCGCGGCTACTCTCGCGCCGGCGCACCGGCCGGCACTAGCTCGCGGGCGGGGCCTTAGCTGGGCGGCGCCGAGGCGCTGCTCTCGGGCGTCTCAGGCTCCCAGGCGACCGCGTCACCGAGCGACGCGCTCTTGAGCACCTTGAGCGACAGCAGTGCGCACTTCATCCGTGTGGCGGAGATGTCGATGCCGAGCAGATCGAGGACAAAGGCACGGTCGAGGTCGAGCAGCTCGGAGACCTTCATTCCCTTGACCTCGTCAGAAACCATCGAGGCCGCCGCCTGAGAGATCGCGCAGCCGTGCCCTTCGAAGCGGACGTCCTGCACCCGCTGATCCTCGCCCACCGCGAGCTTGATCGTGAGCTCGTCCCCGCACAGCGGGTTGAGGTCGTGGAACTCGAGGTCGACGCGGTCGAGCTCAGGCGTGGGCGGGCTCCAGTTGTGGGGCCGCTTGTAGTGCTCCAGGATGTTCTCGCGGTAGAGACTGTCCATGCTCACCCAGAGGCTAGCGACGCCTCGACGCCTTCCGGCACGCGCCAGTGGGCCTCACTAGAGCTGGAGCACTCGCGCGACGGTGGCCAGTCCGGCCACCAGCCGCTCGATGTCCGCGCTGGTGTTGTGGGCCGCGAACGAGGCCCGGGTGCTGGCCGATATGCCCAACCGGCGCATCAGCGGTTGCGTGCAGTGATGCCCGGTGCGAACGCACACTCCCTCGCGCCCGAGGATCTCACCCACGTCGTGGGGGTGGGCACCCTCGAGGTCAAATGACACCAGCGCACCGCGCTCGGCGGCCTCGAGCGAACCGTGCACGTTGAGCCCGGGGATCTCGGCGACACGGGCCAGCGTCTCCTCCACGAGCCCGGACTCGTGCGCTCGGATCCGGTCGATCCCGACGGCCTGGATCCAGTCGACCGCCGCTCCGAGTCCGATCGCCTCCGCGATCTGGGAGGTGCCGGCCTCGAACTTGTGGGGCAGCTCGGTCCAGGTCGACTCGGTCTCGCCCACCGTGCGGATCATGTGGCCGCCGGTGACGAAGGGCGGCATCGCCTCGAGCAGCTCGCGACGCCCGTGGAGAACGCCGATCCCGGTCGGGCCGTAGGCCTTGTGACCGGTCCAGGCGTAGAAATCGGCGTCGATCGCGCGCAGATCGACGGGAAGCTGAGGGATCGCCTGGGACCCGTCGAGCAGGACCTTGGCCCCTGCCTCGTGGGACCGGGCGACGATCGTCTGGACCGGGTTGATCGTCCCCAGGACGTTGGAGACGTGAACCACGCCGACCAGCTTGGGCCCGCGGGCGAGCAGCTCGTCGAAGGCGACCAGGTCGAGCTGACCGTCGTCGAGCACGGGGATGTAGGCGAGCTCGGCCCCACGCTCGAGGCAGAGCTGCTGCCAGGGAACAATGTTGGAGTGGTGCTCGGACTCGGTCAGGACGATGAGATCGCCCGGGCCGACGTTGGTGCGGCCCCACGCGTAGGCGACCAGGTTGATGGCCGCGGTGGCGTTGGCCGTGAAGATCGTCTCCTCGGGCGTCGAGCCCAGCCACGCCGCGATCCGCGCCCGGGCGCCTTCGAAGAGGTCGGTGGCCTCGACCGCAAGCGGATAGACGCCCCGGTGGATCGAGGCCCGGCACTCGGTGTAGTACCGGACCATCTCGTCGATGACGGACTGCGGGGTCTGCGAGGTGGCAGCGGAATCCAGGTAGCAGACCGTCCGGCCGTCGATCTCGCGGCTCAGGACCGGGAACTCAGCCCCGACGTCGCGCATCGCCTCGACGGTCGACATCAGTGCAGCCAGATCGGCGGGCGACGGCTCATGAGGCGACCGGCTCCTGCTCGAGCTCGTCGGTGATCCAGCCATAACCCTTGGCCTCGAGCTCGTCGACCAGCTGCGGGCCGCCCTCACGGACGATCCGGCCGCGGAACATGACGTGCACATGGCTCGGTGTCACGAGGTGCAGGATCCGCTGATAGTGGGTGATGATGAGCACGCCGAGATCGGGGCCGGCCACTGAGTTGACGCCATCGGCGACGACCTTCAGCGCGTCGATGTCCAGGCCCGAGTCGGTCTCGTCGAGGATGGCCAGCTCGGGACGCTGGAGCGCCAGCTGGAGGATCTCCATCCGCTTCTTCTCGCCCCCCGAGAAGCCCTCGTTGAGATACCGCGAGGAGAAGTCGCGAGGAACGTTGGTGAGCTTCATCGCCGCCTCGACGGTCTGGCGGAAATCCTTGAGCGCGATCGGCTCCTCGCCGCGGGCGTCGCGGTGGGCGTTCATCACCGTCCGCAGGTACTTGGTGACCGTCACGCCGGGCACCGAGACCGGGTACTGGAAGGCCATGAACAGGCCCATCCGGGCGCGCTCGTCGGGGTCAGCTTCGGTGATGTCCTCGCCGCCCCAGATGATCTGACCCTCGGTCACCTCGAGGCCCGGGTGACCCATGACCGCGTTGGCCAGCGTGGACTTGCCCGAGCCGTTGGGACCCATCAGGGCGTGGATCTCGCCCTTGCCCACGGTCAGCTCGAGCCCACGCAGGATCTCCTTCTCGCCGGCACGGACATGAAGGTTTTGGATCTCAAGATCGGGCATGTTCAGCTTTCAGTCTGGGATGCGGTCAGGGGGCCGAAATGGCGACCGGCGAGGACAAGACGGTCAGGGGCTCCCGAGGGCCTGAGAATTCCACCAACTCGGCCAGGGTGGTGTTCTGCAGCGAGCGGACGATGCCGCCTTGTACGCGGGTCCAGAGCAGCTTGGTGGCGCAGCCGCGCCCCGAGTCGGGCTCGTGCGAACACAGGACGCGCTCGGTGTGGTCATGGATGAAGCACTCCATCGGGGCGATCGAGCCCTCGAGCGCCTGGACGACCTCGTCCATCGTGATCTCCTGCGCGGGGCGAGACAGCCAGTAGCCGCCGTGGGCCCCGCGCGCACTCATGACCAGGCCGGCCTTCCGCAACCTGGCCACCACCTGTTCGAGATAGGCCAGCGGCAGGCCCTCGGCGTCGGCGATCGCCTTCAGACTGGTCGGGTGCTCAGGTGCTTGGCCGCCGAGCTCGATCATCAGCCGGACGCCGTACTCGGCTTTGGAGGAGAAGATCATCGATCTAAATCCTACCACCGGGGTCGGCTTAAGAATTGACCCCACCGGGCGGCGGGGTAGCCGCGCGCAGCGCGACCCGAAGCGGTGGCGGCAATTCGCGGTGTGGATGGGGGTCACGGACGTGTAGGGTGCGCTCATGGATGTAGGGGGGCTTGCTAGGACCGAGGACGTCGCCCGGGCGGCCGAGGCCGCACGGGCGGCGGGGCGGCTGGGAATCGACACCGAGTTCATGTCCGAGGGCCGCTACCGCGCGCTGCTGTGCCTCGTGCAGGTGGCCGTGGACAACCCCGATCCTGACGGTGAGCCGCTGATCTACCTGATCGATTCGCTGAGCGAGATCGACGTGCGACCGCTGGCCGAGCTGCTCTCGGTGCCGGAGTTCGAGGTCGTGCTGCACGCCGGACGCCAGGACGTGGCCATCCTGCGTCGCGCTTGGCATACGAGCCTGAACAACATCTTCGACACCCAGATCGCCGCCGGCTTTGCGGGCGCGAGCGCCCAGACCGGTTACGGCAACCTGCTGGGATCGGTGCTCGGCCGGCGGGTCGGCAAGACGGCCAGCTACACACGCTGGGACGCGCGGCCGCTGACCGCCGAACAGCTCGGCTATGCGGCCGAGGACGTGGCGCATCTGCTCGAGCTCTCCGACGAACTCCAGCAGCGACTGACCGACCAAGGACGGCTGGACTGGGCACGCGAGGAATGCCGGCGGCTGGAGTCGGCCACCGACGAGCGTGACCCGCTCACCGCCTGGGAGCGTCTGCCCCGGGTCGGCCAGCTCGATCCGCGGGCCCGCGCCGTGGCCCGCGAGCTGGCCGCCTGGCGTGAGCGCACCGCCTCGGCCCAGGATCGCCCCGTGGGCTCGATCCTCGCCGACCCGGCGCTCGTCGAGCTCGCCAAGCGCCACCCCACCACCCTCTCCGGGCTGGAGCAGATCCGGGGCCTGCACCCGCCCACGGTCAAGCGGCGCGGCCAGGCGATCCTCGAGGCGATCGCCCTGGGCCGCGAGGGCGAGCCGATCCCGCGCGACGAGGTCCGGGGGCGCTCGGAGCCCGGTGACGCTCCGCTGATCGCGCTCGCCGAGGCTCTCCTGCGGGCCCGCGCGCTCGAGGCGGGTCTGGCCTACGAGCTGATCGCCTCCCGGGCCGAGCTCGAGCTGATCGTGGCCGCCGCCCGACGGGCGGAGCCCGAGCCCGAGGTGCGGACGCTGACCGGCTGGCGGCGTGAGCTGGTCGGCGATGACTTGCGCCGCCTGCTGGCCGGCGAGAGCGCGGTGTGCGTCGGCGAGGACCGGCGCCTGCGGCTCACGAAGAGCCCGTCTCCAGCATGAGCGAGAGCGCCGACTGGCGGGCGAACATGGCCCGCGAGAGCGCGTGGGCGATGCTGCCCGCCCGCTGAACCCACCCCAGGTCGACATCCTTGAGGTCAAGCGCCGCAGTGGCGTAGGTGAGCCGGAGCGTGTGGCCCGGTGAGTCGGCGGCGTGCTCGTCCCCGGTGTCGGCGTTGCTGACCGTCCAGCCGAGGCCCTGGAGGTAATGGCGCTCGCCGATCAACAGCTCGGTCGAGTTGCGGTAGTGCGAGTCGGCGATCACCATCTGCACGGCGCAGAAGGCATTGGCGCCTCGATCGCAGCGACGGACCGAGGCCAGGACCTGGGCGCCACTGGTGAGGGGGACACTGGCCGGCGGAGGGGTCCGCCCGGACGCCGCGGATCCGCAGCCGGCGAGCAGCAGGGTGACCGCCGCGGCGAGCGCGCACGCGGTTGGCAACGGATGAGGTCGGCCCACGAACATCGGATCTCGGGCAAGGGTAGGGCTTCGCTGGGCGCTCGGGAACGGTGCTAACCGGGACCCAAGCGCGCATCCCAAGGGCTCAGCGCGGCCGCCGTCTGGTCCCGCGAAAGGCCCGAGCCCAAGCAACACAGCAGCGCCATCCGAGCGGCCGGCGCCGCCAGGAACGGCACCGGGATCGCCCCGGTCCCGCGGAGGTCGGGCTCGGCGCCCTCAAATCCGTAGGTCGCGAACAGCATCTGCGCGCGCTCGGGCCGTCCGGTGATCAGGACCGGGATTCGGGCGGCTGCGGCTCGCAGCTCGGCGAGCATGCCCGGTGGGAGGTGACCAGCCCCCAACGCGCTGACGACCAGCCCGTCGCTGTGCGCCGCCGCCGCGCGCAGGAGGGCGCCGTCGTCGCCGAGCGCGGCGGTCAGGATCGGCACCCGAGCCGTGAGCTCGCGCGGCGCCAGCGGGGTGGGCCGGATCGGCCGCGCGTGCAGCCACACCCGTCCCTCGACGATTCGGCCCAGAGGGCCGGCGGCCGGCGAGCCGAAGGCGGCGGGTCCGGTGCTGTCGACCTTGCGCACCGTGAGACCGGCGTGGATCTCGCCGCCGAAGACGACCACCACCCCCAGGCCCGCGGCGTCGGCGGCGCCCGCCAGGGCAACGGCATCAAGCAGGTTGGCGGGACCGTCGGCGCCGGGCCGGCTGGCCGGGCGGTTTGCCCCGGTGAACACGATCGGTGCCTCACCGCCATAGGTCAGGGCCGTCAGCACCGCCAGCTCCTCGAGCGTATCGGTGCCGGTGGTCACGACCGCCCCCTCCCCACCCGTCGCGACGTCGCCGGCCCGGGCCGACACGGTCAGCGCCTGGGCGAGCGAGATCTGCGGCCCCGGCAGCGAGAGCACATTCTCAGCGCTGAGCCGCGCGACAGCCGAGAGCTCCGGGAGCGCTTCGATCAGCCCCGCGGCGTCCAGCGCCGGGATCGCGCGAGCGCCGCTCATGGCGATCGTCCCGCCGGCGGCGAGCAGGCGCACGGGACGCACGGCGGATCTGAGCGCTTGTTCCATCGGCACGGCCACCCTACTGGGACCGGGCACCGCGGCTAGGGCGCGCGCGGGTGCCCTAACCTGTCGGGCCATGTCGACCGCCTCTGAGCTCCTCAACGATCCCGAGCTGCTCGAGACCGCGTGGGACCTGGATGCGCTGGTCGACGGCGAGCTCGAGGGCGGGGTTGAGCTCCAGCTCGCGGAGGCCAACGAGCGCGCCGGTGCCTTTGCCTCGGCCCACGCCGGACACCTGGGTGAGCTCGATCCCGCCGGCCTCACAGCCGCGATGCAGGAGCTGGCCGCGATCTCCGAACTGGTCGGCAAAGCCGGCTCCTACGCCTCGCTGCGCTTCGCCACTGACACGGCCGACGCCTCGCGGGGAGCGATGCTCCAGCTCGTCCAGGAACGCGCGACCGAGATCGAGACCAAGCTGCTCTTCTTCGAGCTCGAGTGGGCCGCATTGCCCGACGAGCATGCCGACGCGCTGCTCGAGCACCCGGAGCTTGCCTTCTGCGCGCACCATCTGCGCAGCGCCCGGCGCTACCGGCCCCACCTCCTCTCCGAGCCCGAGGAGAAGATCATGGCCGAGAAGGCGATCGCCAGCCAGAGCGCGTGGAGTCGCCTGTTCGGAGAGCAGTTGGCGGCGCTACGGGTCGCGCTCGACGGCGAGGAGCTGTCGCTCGAGGTCGCGCTGAGCCGGCTGCAGTCGCCTGATCGCGCGCTGCGTGCGACGACCGCAGAGGCCGTCTCGGCCACGCTGGCCCCGGGACTGCGCACGCGCGCCTTCATCTACAACACCCTGCTGCACGACCACGCCGTCGACGATCGGCTGCGCTCCTTCCCGCACTGGCTGGCCGGCCGCAACCTGGCCAACGAGGCCTCAGACGTTTCGGTGATGGCGCTGATCGAGGCCGTGCGCGGTCGCTTTGATATCCCCCAGCGTTGGTACCGGCTCAAGGCCAAGTTGCTCGGCGTGGACCGGATCGCCGACTATGACCGGGCCGCGCCCGTCCTACCCCAGGAGATCACCTTTTCGTTCGGGGACGCACGCGACCTGGTCCTGGAAACCTATGAGTCCTTCTCACCCGAGGCGGGGGCGATCACTCGCCGCTTCTTCGATGAGCGCTGGGTCGACGCGCCGGTTCGCCCCCACAAGCGGGGCGGCGCCTTCTGCGCCTACACGGTCCCGAGCGTCCACCCCTACGTGATGCTCAACTTCACCGCCCGGCGGCGCGACGTTCTGACCATGGCCCACGAGCTCGGGCACGGCCTGCACGCGGCGCTCGCCCAGCCGCGGGGCGTCTTTCACCAGTCCACGCCGCTGACCCTCGCCGAGACGGCCTCGGTGTTCGGTGAGGCGCTTGTGTTCGGGCGGCTGCTCGACGCGGCCCAGGACGACGACGCGCGGCTGAGCCTGCTCGCCGAGCGCGTCGACAGCGGCGTGGCGACCGTGTTTCGCCAGATGGCGCTGAACCGCTTCGAGCACCTGGTCCACACCCGCCGCCGCACCGAGGGTGAGCTCTCGGTGGAACGGATCAACGAGTCGTGGGTGGAGTCCCAGGCGGAGCTGTTTGGCGACTCGGTACAGATCACCGAGGGCTATCACTCGTGGTGGTCCTACATCCCGCACTTCATCAATACCGCCGGGTACGTCTATGCCTACGCCTACGGGCAGCTGCTGGCCATGTCCGTCTACCAGCGCTACGCCGAGCAGGGCGAGTCGTTCGCACCCCGCTATCTCGAGCTGCTGGCCGCCGGAGGCTCGCGCGGACCCGAGGAGCTGGCCGCGATCGTCGGGATCGACCTGACCGATCCCGGCTTCTGGGACTCGGGGCTGCGCTTGATCGAGGAGCAGCTGACCGCCGCCGAAGAACTCGCCGCCCGGCGCTGACGGCCGGCCTGGCGCTGACTGTCAGTGGCGCGCTCGGCGCGTCTGAGAGCGCTCCTGCTGGCGCTCGACCACATTGACGATCAGCTTCAGGATCTGCTCGATCCCGGTCGCCTTGGCGTCGCCCTTGGCAAACGCCTCCTCCCAGTCGCTGATGTGACCCTTGGTGGCCAGCTCGTTGAAGTGCGAACGGGGAATCGTGATCGTGACCTTGGCGTCGGCGGCGATGCCCTTGGTCACCTTTGGTCCCGGCAGCTCGACACGGTAGAGCTGGATATCGCCCCGGCCACGCAACTCGAGTCCGGCCACCAACTTCAGGGGCGCCAACGCGGGCACCTCATCGAGAAACCGCGTGACCGCAGTCTCGATCAGGCTCTTGGTGTCAGCGGGTGAGGCCAGAGCGACGAGTCTATCCGCGCCGTTGTCTGGCCACTGCTGTCTAGCGCTGGCTGCTGCCCGAGGCCAGAGCGACCCCGCCGTCATACCCGGATACCGAAACCGTTCCGGAGCTCTCGAGGTGGGTGTGGACGACGGCCTGGTTCGACGAGCCGGCGGCCGCCAGCGCCGCTGGGGCAGCGATCGCCAGGGCGACGACGGCAATAGCGGCAACTCGCTTGGTGATCTTCCTGGGTGCGTGCATGGGCGGCTCCTGCCTCGCTTGACTGACCTAGACCGTAGCGCGCCCTAGATCTTGTGGCGCTCCAACAGCTTGCGCCCAATCACCATGCGCTGGATCTCAGAGGTGCCCTCGCCGATCAGCAGCAATGGTGCGTCGCGGTATAGCCGCTCGATCTCGTACTCCTTGGAGTAGCCGTAGCCACCGTGGATGCGAAGACATTCCTCGACGCAGAACCGTCCTGCCTCGGAGGCGAACAGCTTGGCCATGCCCGCCTCGATGTCCGAGCGCTCGCCGGCGTCCTTGAGCCGGGCGGCGCGCTGGGTGAGCAGCCGGGCGGCGTCGACCTGAGTGGCCATGTCGGCGAGTTTGAACTGGATCGCCTGATGCTGGGCGATCGGCTTCCCGAACGCCTTGCGCTCCTGGCTGTACTTGAGGGCGAGCTCCAAGGCCCGCTGCGCGATGCCGACACCGCGAGCGGCGACGTTGACTCGCCCGAGCTCGAGCGCGTCCATCATCTGCCCGAAGCCCTTGTTGAGGCCGGCATCCTCGCCCCCGAGAATGCTGTCGGCGGGCGTTCGGTAACCGTCAAACACCAACTCGGTGGACTCGACGCCCTTGTAGCCCATCTTCTTGATCTGCGGCGGCACGGTGAGCCCGGCGTGGTCACCGGTGTTCTCGGCCGTGCCGGCCTCCTTCTCGCAGATGAAACAGGTCATGCCCTTGTACCTGGGCTCCGCGGACGGATCGGTCTTGACCAGGGTGAAGACGAGCGTCGAGCGCAGGCCGTTGGTCACCCACATCTTCTGGCCGTTGATCTCATAGGCGCCGTCGTCGAGCTTCTTGGCGCTGGTCTTGATCGCCTGCACATCGGAGCCGAGCTCAGGCTCGCTCAGTGAGAAGGCGGCCCGAATTTCCCCGGTCGCCATCTGGGGCAGGTACTTCTGCTTCTGCTCATCGGTTCCGAATTTCATCAGCAGGTAGGAGCCGATGAAGTGGGTGTTGACGATCCCCGAGATGCTGATCCAGCCCCGTGACAACTCTTCAACGATCATCGCGTAGGTCGCCAGGTCCAGCCCCATTCCCCCGTACTCCTCGGGGATCGTGACCCCGAACAGGCCGAGCTCCTTCATCTGCTCCACGATCGGCTCGGGGAATTCGTCCTCGTGGTCGTAGTGCTCGGCGTTGGGGAGGATCTGCTCGTCGGCGAACTGGCGGACCATCTCGCTGATCGCGCGCTGCTCGTCGGTGAGGTCCTGGTTCTGGGCGGCTACGGCCATGGGTATCGGCTGCTCCTGGGCGGCGGTTTCGCTGGGGTGTCCGAGAATACCGGCGTCACAACTCTGTGCCGGTTCGCCGTCGGGCGGCGGCTGACATGGGACCTTTGCGGGATCCCATGCGTAATACACAATGGATCCAGCACAGCTACGCGATCATCGCGCTCGCTCTCCGTCAGAACGGGCTGGTGACTCGCGCGCAGTTGCTCGAGATCGGCCTCGGCGAAGCGGCGATCGCGTGGCGCTGCCGAACGGGGAGGCTGTTTCGGGTTTATCTCGGCGTCTATGGCGTCGGCCGGCCGCCGATTACTCCGCTCGAGCGGGCGACCGCCGCCGTCCTCGCCTGCGGCCCCGGCGCGGCCCTGAGCCACAGTTGCGCCCTGACCCTGTGGGGCCTCGAGAAACGATGGACTGCGCCGTGGCACGTCACCACGCCGGCTGATCGCCGGCGCCCGGGCATCGTCGCTCACCGGGCGCGAGGGCTGAGCCGGACCGACCTCCGCGTCCAGCTCGGCGTCCGGGTCACGAGTCCCGCACGCACGATGCTCGACTGCGCCCCGGACCTGAGCGAGCGCCGACTGGCCCGTGCGGTCGCCGATGCCCGGCTGCGCGGCCTCCTGCACCTCGGCCAGCTCGCCGACGTGACCGGGCGATTTCCTTTTCACCCCGGGCGCCGGGCATTGCTGGCCACGATCGAGGAGGCCGGCCCTCCCACCCGCTCGGAGTTCGAGAACGCCTTCCTGGGCTTCTGCGCGCTTTTCGAGCTTCCCCGGCCGCAGCTCAACACTCGGGTGGCCGGCTACGAGGTCGACGCGCTGTTCGCTGCCGAGAGGGTGATCGTCGAGCTCGATAGCTGGGCCCATCACCGGGAACGGGCGTCGTTTGAGCGCGACCGCAACCGCGATGCCGATACGCTCGCCGCCGGTCTGGTCACGGTCCGGATCACGTGGCCGCGGTTCACACGGTCGCCGCGGCCCGAGGCGAAGCGGCTGGAGACGATCCTCGCCGCGCGGCGCTAGAAGTATGCGCGGCCCGAACGACCGGGGGCGGCGCCTGGCCGGCGCCGCCCCCATGATCCGCATGGATGTGTGCTGAGCTCAGCTCAGAAACGGACGCCGTGGTGCTTGTGCTTCTTGTGCGGTTTGGCGTGCTTCTTCTTGGGCTTGCCGATCACCTCGGTCAGCCCAACCTTGGTGCCCTGCTTGAGCACCACGTTGGGCGAGAAGGAGGCGTGCTCGACCGTGCCCTTGCGGAACCTCCTCGAGCGCACCTTGCTGATCCTCCCGACCCGGCAATTCGCCTTCTTCAAAGCCGCCTTGGCCTTGGCGAGCTTGTTGCGGGTCACGTTGGGCACCACACAGAACTTCGGTGCCGGAGTCGGCGTATAGGTCACCGTCTCGCTGGCCTGAGCGACGTTGCCCGAACCATCCGAAGCGACCGCCGTGACCGTGTTGACACCCTGGTTGAGGTTCAACGTCGTAGACCAGGTGCCGTCAGGATTGACCGGCACCGTCTGCCCATCGACCTTCAGCCCCAGATTGTCGTGCGCCGACGCCGTCCCCTTGACCAGCAGCGTCCCCGACGGGGTGACGCTGTTGTTGGCCGGGCTGGTGATCGAGACCGCCGGCTTGTAGGTCTGATCGAGGATGGCGTTGGCGGTCGCGTATGTGTTCGCGGCGTTGTAACCGCTGATGTACGTCTGGGTGATCGAGATCGACCCGCCCGCCGGCACCGTCCGCTGATAGCCCAACAACAGGCCGCGATTCTCGTTGAACTGAGCCGAGTTGGGCTGGGTGTTGTAAATCAGGGCACCCGCCTCGCTGAGGCTCGGGTTGCTGGTCACGGCGGAGTTGGTGATGAAGATGGCGTCCAGCGAGTTGCTGCCCAGGCTGACCGAATCGCCACTGGAGTACTGCTGATAGTCCGCCTGACCGGGGAACTTCCACATCGGACCGTAACCGCTGTGGTTTTCATACTGAAGGTCGAGCGCGTGCGCCTGACCGTCAGTGCTCGAGAACGTATCGGTCACCGTCTCCTGCGAACCATTCGCGCTCTGGGTGACCGTGCGCGCCAACGAAACACCGTCGCCCTGCCACGAACCCAGGTTCGAACCCGCCGTACCGCCGCACTTGCTCTCCGTCGCCGGGAAGCTCGCATCAGCACACGACACCAGTCCCTCCGACTCCGAGATCGTCGCGTCCCCCGAGAGCGTGGACGACCGCGAATAGCTCGAACTCTGGGCCGGGAAACCAGCCGCCTGACCGCTGCTCTGGCTCAGACCAGAATCGCGGTAGGCGTTCTGGGCGGCGTAGGAGTCATACGCGTTGCGGCCGTCGATCAGGATCCCAGTCCGGCCGCTGAGCGCGTTGTCAACCGGAAGCGTGGCCGAGCAGTCCCAGGTGTCGCTGTCAGAAGCGGGATATGACTCGCTGATTGGCTTGATCGCCGCCGTGAAGAGCCCGCAGTCCCCGACCGAGTCATAACCGGCTCCCCCCGCCGAACCGCTGGCGGTGTAGTAGTAGTCGAACTGACTCGAGCCCGAGCCGCTGACGTGGTAGCTCTGGAGGTAATCGGCCTCCGTGAAGGGACCGGTGAACTGACTGAAGGACTCAAACCGGTTGCCGTGGTAGACGTCATCCGGCAGAGCGCGCATCGTGCACGCGGTCCCCCCCCAGAAGCTGAAGTCGTTGGAGTTGATCGGGATCGCCTGACTGAACGTCCCATCGGGGTTCAGGGGTAGGTTGGCGATCGTGTTGTCATAGGTGATGCCCCGGCCCGTCTGAGGATAGGTACAGACGATGTCCACGGTGTCGCTGCCCGGGCTGGTGCTGTCGGTAGTCCCCGAGACCGTCACGGTCGGCGCCGGTGAGGCATCGCCGTTGAACTGGTAGATGAACGGGCTCGATGGCGAGGTGATCGCCGACTGGGTGATCGTCGCCCCGGCTGACCCGACACCGAACACGGCGCCGGCTGTCACCGCGACGGCGGTGCACAGCACACCGCGACGAACGCGGCCGGCAATGCCTCTCATGTTTCCTCCTGATGTAGATACGTGCGACCGGAACGGCACCAGACGGTGCCGCCCCCCGTGCTGCAAGCCCGGGTGGGCAGACGCGGCTCTCATCGTCCGCGAGCTGTCGAGGGCAGACGAACCAGCGGGCCCTTCCGGCCGTGCCTCTTGTGCTTCTTGGGCTTGCCGATCACCTCGGTCAGACCGACCTTGGTGCCCGACTTGAGGATCAGACCCGCTGAGTAGGAGGCGTGCTCGACCGTGCCCTTGCGGTACCTCCTCGAGCGCACCTTGCTGACCTTCCCGACCCGGCAATCCGCCCTCTTCAAAGCCGCCTTGGCCTTGGCCAGCCTGTTACGGCTCACGTTGGGCACCACACAGAACTTCGGCGCCACAGCCGGCGAATATGTCACCGTCTCGGTGGCCTGGGCAGCGTTGCCGGGCCCGTCGGAAGCGACCGCCGTGACCGTGTTAGCGCCGGGGTTGAGGGCCACCACCGTCGACCAGGTCCCATCGGGGTTGACGGACACCGTCTGACCATCGACCTTCAGGCCCAGGTTGTCGTGCGCCGAGGCGGTACCGCGCACGGCCACCGTGTTTTGGAGCACGATCGTATTGTTGGCCGGGCCGGTGATCGACACCGTCGGCTTCTGGGTCTGATCCAGAATCGCATTGGTGGCTGCCAGCGTCGCGGCCGTGTTGTAACCGGTGATGTAGGTCTGTGAGATCGAGAGCGACCCGCCCGCCGGCACCGTCCGGCCATAACCCAACAGAAGCGCTCCGTCCTGATTGAACTGAGCCGAACTGGGCTGTGTGCTGTAGATCAGCGCGCCGGTTTGCGTCGTGTCGGGATTCACCGCCGATGACGCGTTCGACGTGTAGATCGCGTCCTGCGAAGCTCCGGCCACGGCGATCGAGTCGCCGCTGGAGTACTGCTGGAAGTCTGCCTGGCCGGGGAACTTCCAATCGCCCAGGCCAAAGCTCTGGTACTGGAGGTCGAGCGCGTGCGCCTGACCGTCGGTGCTCGAGAACGTATCGGTCACCGTCTCCTGCGAACCATTCGCGCTCTGGGTGACCGTGCGCGCCAACGAAACACCGTCGCCCTGCCACGAACCCAGGTTCGAACCCGCCGAACCGCCGCACTTGCTCTCCGTCGCCGGGAAGCTCGCATCAGCACACGACACCAAGCCTTGAGACTCCGAGATCGTCGCGTCCCCTGACACCGTCGCGGACCTCGAATAGCTCGAACTCAGAGCCGGGAAACCAGCCGCCTGACCGCTGCTCTGGCTCAGGCCTGAATCGCGGTAGGCGTTCTGGGCGGCGTAGGAGTCATACGCGTTGCGGCCATCGATGAGGATGTTGGTCCGACCGTTGAGACCGTTGTCCCCCGCGAGGGTCGCCGCGCAGTACCACGTGGCGCCGTACCAGTAGGTGTCGCTGGCCGGCACGATCCCGATCGTGTTCAAGCTGCAGTCCCCGGCCGATCCGTAGACGGCGTTGCCGGCCGTGCCGCTGGCGCTGTACGAGTAGTCGTATTGACTCGAGCCGGGGCCGCCGACGTGGAATGTCCTGGTGAAGTCGAGCTCCGAGAACGGGCCTGTGGCTCGCGAGAGCGACGTGATCGAGCCGCCGAAGGGCAGCGCGTGCAGCGTGCACGAGTCGAAGGACGGCGGTGACAGAACCATCGTCGAGCTGAAGCTCCCATCGCTGTTGAGAGGGATGCTGGGCCCGATGAACTGATAGGAGACACCGGAACTGCCGACCCGGTTAAACGTGCACGCGAGCCTGACCCGGTCGCTCCCCGGCTTGGTGCTGTCTGTGGTACCCGACACGGTCACCTTGGGCGTCGGGAACGTGTCCTCGTCGAGCGCAAAGACGAACGGATCCGATGGCGATGTGATCGCTGTCTGGGTGATCGTCGCCCCCGCCGACCCGACCCCGAATGCCGCGCAGCCCGCGGCCACGATGATCGAGCACAGCACGCCGCGCCTGACGCGACCGCCACCAGCCCACATATGCCCTCCCCTAAGTTGATCGCTTCGCGGCCAGGACAAGTTCCTGACCGTGGCACCCCTCGCCGATCAACTGCCCGGACCTCGTCCCCACCAAAACGGCCCCCCGGCCAACGCAACTCAGCGAAATTGCGGACGGCAAGCTATCAGGCTTTCAAGTCAGCGTCAACAAACCGTCCATTCAGCGATGAAACGCCCAGATGGCTCCGTGGGCGGACCGGCCCCATGGACTGGTCACCACAGCTCAGCGGCTGATCAGCGCTCGGCCCACCCCATGCCGTACACCAGTCAGTGCCCCCCTGCGCACGGGCTTGCGGTGCCGCCGCGGCTTCGACTTGCCGATCGACTCGGTCAGACCGACCTTGGCGCCGCTGCGCAGCACCACGCCGGCCGAGGAGGAGGCGTGCTCAATGCGGCCCTTGCGGAACTTCCGCGACTGCACCTTGCGGATCCGCCCGACCCGGCAGTGGGCCTTCTTGAGCGCCGCCTTGGCCTTGCGCAGCGTGTCCTTGGCGACCTTGGGCACGATGCAGAAGGTGGGTGCCGGGGGCGACGTGTAGATGACGGTGTCGCTGGCCTGGGCGAGGTTGCCCGCGCCGTCTGAGGCGACAGCGGTGATCGTGTTGGGTCCCGGGTTGAGGCTCACCGCCGTGGACCAGGTCCCGTCGGGGTTGACGGCCACGGCAGCGCCGTCGACCTTGAGGTTCAGGCCGTCGTGAGCCGAGGCGGTCCCGTACAGCTGGGCCGACGGCTTGCCCAGGACCGTGCCTGGGTTGGGGGCGGTGAAGGCGACGGTGGGCTTGACGGTCTGGTCGATCACGGCGTTGGTCAGCGCGGTGGTGGTGGCAGCGTCGGCGGCGTCGATATAGGTGTGGGAGATGGTCAGCGAGCCACCAGCCGGGACGGTGCGCCGATAGTTGAGCAGGAGCTCGCTGGCGCTCGTGAAGCGAGCCGAGTCGGGCTGGGTGTTGTAGACCAGCGCCGCGGGAGACTCGAGCGCGTTGCCTCCCAGCACACCGTCCTGGGCGAAGATCGCGTCGCTCGACCCACCCGAAAGCCCGACGGTGTCGCCCGACGAATAAGTCCCGTAGCCCGAGGAGCCGGGCAGGTGCCAGACCGGGGACGAGAAGATCCCCGTGCCCGTGAAGTTGTCATATTCGAGATCGAGCGCGTGGGCCTGCCCGTCCGTGCTCGTGAAGGTGTCGGTCTGGGTCACCTCCTGACCGTTCTGGGTCTGCCCCGTGGACCGGGAGAGCGTGACGCCATCGCTGTGCCACGTCCCCTTGCCACCGCCGCACTTGGCCGCCGTCGCCGGATAGGACGCATCGGCGCACGAGACAAGGCCCTCGGACTCGGCAATCAGGGCGTTGCCCCCCGGGCCTGACTCGCGGCCGATGACCATCGTCAGAGGCGGAAATCCGGCCGCCTGACCGCCGGTCGAGTAGGCGGCGTTGGCGCCGAAGGACCCGAACGCGTTGCGGCCGTCGATCTGGATCTCGCTGCGGCCAGAGCCGCTGTCCTGGCTGCCCGAGAGCGTGCCGGCGCAGTCCCAGCCTCCGTACGGGTTGCTGGTGCTCGAGAGATTGAATCCGTAGGCGTACTGGCCGCTGGACGGGTTGCGGGGATACATGTAGACCCCGCAGTCCCCGACCGAGTTGTAGCCGTCGGTGGCGCCGAGCGAGCTGTCGGTGTACCAGAAGTCGTCGTTGCCGCCACTGGCTTGATAGCTGTGGCGCAACTCGAGCTCGGCCAGCGGCCCGGCGTAGGCGGTGAGGGGGAAGTTGTAGGCGGTGCCGGGGGTCACGGCGCCCGCGGGGACGGCCCGCAGCTGACAGGTGATCCCCGCCGCCGCAAAGAGGTTTCCGGTCACGAAACTCAGGGGATTGACCACCCCGGTCCAGGCGAAGGCACCGCCCGCGCCCACGGGCTGGTTGGCGGCGATCCGGACCGCGTAGTTGAAGCCGGACTCGTTGTAAAAGCAATCGAGGTCGTAGCGGTTGCCGCTGGTGCCGTCGGAGGTACCGCTGATCGTGACCGCCGGCGCCGGCGACGCGTCGGCGTTGAAGGCGTAGATCCAAGGGCTCGCCGGGGACGTGATCGTGGTGGTGGTGATGGCCGCCGAGGCCGACGAGACGCCAAACACCGCGCTGAGCAGCCCCGCGCACAGCAGGCACAGCAGACCGTGCTTCGGTCCCACCCTGCTCCGTTTCATCCCTACCTCCATCGCTCGCTCTCCCGCAGCGAACCCTTCCCCCGGGGCACCCTGCGTCGAAACCCTGTCCGGACATCGTCCCACGGATCTCCCGGGTCCGTGCAACCGCGCTCCTCAAGCTACCAACGCGACCGCTGGGCCTCATACAAACGGCCAGACAAACGCACGAGGGGCGGCACCCGAAGGTGCCGCCCCCCGCGCAACTGCCGATCAGCCCAGGATGAGTTCGATGAGCTCGATCAGACCATGCTGGTTGGTCCGCGGCCGGGCCGAGATCTTGCCGCCGATCTGACCGTTGGCCGCCGCCTCGAGGTAGGCCAGCGCCCCCGGGCTGACCGGGGCCGAGACCGTTCGAGTCTGATGGGCAGCCCAGTGCCGCGGCGACTGCCTAGTGGTGGTGAAGTCCAGCACGGCCAGCCTATGCGTGCTCGCGATCCGGGCGTGGATCACGATCGAGAACCGGCTCAGGCACGCGATCGAGCTCTTGCAGGTAAACATCGCGTACACCCGTCCGTTGCGGACGTGGAGCTTGGGATTGTCCAGCACGAACGAGCCCAGGAAACGGTGACCCTTGGTCTTGAAGGTCCGGTCGTTTCCGTCTGACGTGCCGTTGCCGTTGATCGCGACCAGCCGGTAGTGGTACCTGGTGGCGTTGGCCAGATGTGACAGGGCCGCCGACACGTTGGTCGTGGAGCTGACCTGCTGCGGCGTGGTCACGTTCCCGTACGCCTTGCCCTTCCCGTACTGGAAGAAGTACTGCGTGGCAGTCCCGTTGGGGATCACCTGACCGTGGATCGTCGCCTTGGTGCTGGTGATCCCCGTCGTGTTACCGGTGATCGCCTGCGGCCGGCCGCCGCTGGCCGGTGACGACGCCGTGACGTTGGTCGTCGCGGTCGCCGTGGCGCTCGAGCTCTGATCGTTGGTGGTGGTGGCCGTGTTGCTCACCGGTCCGACGTTGGACTCGCTGACCACCACCGTGACCACCACACTGGCCCCGGCATTGACGTTGCCCAGCGAGCACGTCACGTTGGCCGGCGAGCCGGCGGTCGTGCACGTGCCCTGGGCCGGAGTGGCGCCGTAGAACGTTTCGCCGGCCGGCAGCTGATCGACGAGCGTGGTGCCCGTAGACGTTCCCGGACCGCCGTTGGTCACGGTCAGCGTGTAGGTGAAGGCCGCCCCCTGGACCGCGCTCGCGGGCGCGGTCTTGGTGAGCGCGAGGTTGGCGGGAGCCAACTCGTAGGCGCCGATATCGCACGACGCGCCCTGCGGACGCGCGATCCCGCGGGCGTCAGTGGACGGACAGCCGGTGTTGGTGCCGCCGTCGATGGCCGGGCTACCCGCCAGCTCGGCGTCGGTCAGCACCGAGCCCCCGTTGTCGGCCGGTGCGCCGAGCTTGGAATCCACTCCGGCCTTGTCCCCCGTGGCGCCGGCGGTCCCCAGGCAGCTGGTGTCGCTGTCCAGGTTGAACCCGACGTCAAAGCCGGTGGCGAAGTTGTCAGAGCAGTCGCCACCGACGTTGTTGGCGATCACGGTGTTCGAGATGCCATTGCCCGTATCGGTGCCGTTGGTCAGCTCGAAGTTGTCGGAATTCTCGATGGCATCGCCGCCCGTGTTGTGGGCGATGGTGTCGTTGGTCAGCGTGGCCGGTGTGGCCGTGGCCACGTACATGGCGGCGCCGAAGTCGAAAGCAGCGCTGTTGCCGTCGAAGGTGGCGTTGACCAGGGTCAGCAGGGCACCCGAGTCCAGGAACATCGCCCCACCCTCGTCGGCGCTGGCGTTCCCGATGAAGGAAGAGCCGGTCGCGCTCAGCGCCCCGTTCTCCCAGTCGACCGCGCCGCCCAAGGTCTTGGCAGTGTTGTTGTCGAACTCGTCGGCGTTGAGCGTGTAGCCACCGGCGGAGCTCAGGTACGCAGCACCGCCGGCCAGCGCGGTGTTGCCGTTGAACAGATTGCCCGTGGCGGTCAGGCCGCCGCTGAAGTCGTCGTACAAGGCCCCGCCCGGTGCGCCACCACAGAGCGCGATGAGCTTGCTCGGTGATGCCTTGCGGGACCCGACGCAGCCGCCGAATAGGCTCTGGGCCGAGTTGTCGACGAACGAGCTGTTGGTGATCGAGACAGGCGAGCCGGCCACGGGCTGGCCCTGGCGAGCAGAGAACACGCGGAAGCCCGAAAATGCGATCGCGCCGCCCGCGCCAGAGAGGTTGGACGAGAAGGACGAGTGATCGACGTTCAGCGGCCCGTTGTCCGCATAGATCGCCCCGCCGAAATCAGGCCCGCAGCCGTCGCTACAGCCGAACGTGGTGTTCTCGAAGAAGGTGCTGTTGGTGATCGTGGTCGGAGCCGAGGAGTCGTCGTACACCGCCCCGCCGAAGTTGCCGGTGGCGTTGCCCTTGAAGGTGGCGCCGTTGAGCGAGAGGGTGCTCCCGGAAAGGCTATCGCTGTAGATCGCGCCGCCCGCGAAGAAGCTGAAGTTACCCTTGAAGAGGACATCGGCGGTGACCGCTGTCGCACCCTCGCTGTAGATCGCGCCCCCTTCGTCCGAATTGCCGTTCTGGAGGGTCAGGCCCGAGAGCGAGAGACCCCCGTTGGGATCGACGAAGAAGATGCTCGTGTTGTCGACGCCGTCGATGACCGTGCTGGCCGAGCCGACGCCCGTGACCGTGATCGAGGTGCTCTTGTCGGGGCTGTTGACATCGAGCTGGTTGTCCGTGGTCAGCACGTAGGTCCCGGCCGGGACCGTGATCGTGCTGGCCCCCCCGACGTTGTTGGCCGCCTCGACCGCCGCCCGCAGCGTGCAGGTGCCGCCCGGCTGGCTCGAGACGCAGTTGGTGTCGGTGGACGTCGCCAGCGACGCGTCCGCGGTGTCGTTGACCGTGAAGCTGGCCGCACTGGCCACGCCGGTGCAGGCGAGTACCGCCACGATCGAAGTTACGAACCCGAGAGCCGCTCTACGCGAGAGCGTCGCCACGATGCCATGCCTCATGCGTTTCTCTTTTCTGAAGGCGCCGCCCCTACGACGGCGCGTATTACCCCAGCAGCAACGGCGATGGCGTGTCGAAAGCCCCGTGCCCCAAAGCTGGTCGGAAAATAAGAAACTATTGATACGTGCGGACGCTGTCAACCGGCGGGCGTAAAACATCCGTCCACTCAGGCGACGGAAAGCTCTCATCAGGAGCCGTGCCAGACTGCGCCCGGCCATGAACTTCGCCCGTGACGTGGTCGATTGCGCGCCCGCTGGCCAGCGTGCCCTGGTCGAGCTCACCCGCGAGGGCGAACGCCGCGTGTGGAGCTTTGGCGAGGTCGCCGACCGCTCCGCAAGGCTGGCCGGAACCCTCCAGACCCGGGGGGTCAGCCGCGGCGATGTGGTCATGACCGTGATCGGCAACCGAGCCGAGTGGGTGCTGACGATGGTCGCCTGCTTTCGGATCGGCGCCGTCGTGCTGCCCGGCAGCGAGCAGCTGCGGGCCAAGGACCTGCGGATGCGCCTGGAAGCGGCGGATCCAAAGCTGATCGTGGCCGACGAGCGCAACGCCGGCGAGCTGAGCGCCGCGAGTCCAAGCTGCGAGGTCGTGCTCGTCCCCGACGAGGCGCTGTTCAGAGCCGAGCCGGCGCCCGCCGCCGAGCTGGGCCCCGGGGACCCCTGCCTGATCACCTTCACGAGCGGCACGACCGGCGAGGCTAAGGGTGTAGTTCACGGTCAGCGTTATCTGCCCGGACAGCAGCTGCAAGCCGAACATTGGCTCGACGCCCGGGTGCAAGACCTGGTCTGGTGCACGGCGGCCAGCGGCTGGTCCAAGTCAGCCCGGAACGTGTTCATCGCCCCGTGGCTCAGGGGCGCGGCGGCGCTCCTGCACGACGCCCGCTTCGACCCCCACCAGCGGCTCGAGGTGTTGGCCGCCGAGGGCGTCAACGTGCTCTGCATGGCCCCCACCGAGTACCGCGTGATCGCCAAGCGGGCGCCGCTTGCGCCGGTGCCCGGCCTGCGCGGGCTGGTCGCGGCCGGCGAGGCGCTGAACCCCGAGGTGCTGAGGGCGTTCCACGAGGGCACGGGACTCGAGATCCGGGACGGCTACGGACAGACCGAGACCGGTCAGCTCACCGGCGTGCCGGCCGGGGGCGAGGTCAGGCCCGGTTCGATGGGGCGTCCCCTGCCCGGGGTCGCGCTCGAGATCCGCGACGAGCAGCTCGTCCTCGCCGATCCGCGTACCGATCCCACGTTCTTCGTCGGCTATCTCGACGGAACGCCCGCGCCCGAAGGTGAGCCGTGGCCAACCGGGGACCGCGTCCGCGCCGACGAGGACGGCTACCTGTACTTCGAGAGCCGCACCGACGACGTGATCATCTCGGCCGGCTACCGCATCGGCCCGTTCGAGGTCGAGTCGGCCCTGGTCGCCCACCGCGCGGTCGCCGAGGCGGCAGTGGTCGCTGCCGCCGACGACGAGCGCGGCACGGTCGTGCGGGCGGTGATCGTTCTCCGCGATGACTTTGCGCCCAGCGCCGAGCTGGCCGCCGAGCTCCAGGAGCACGTCAAGCATGAAACGGCGCCCTACAAGTACCCCCGGATCGTCGACTTCGCGGGCGAGCTGCCCAAGACGGCCAGTGGCAAGGTGCAGCGCGCCCGCCTGCGTGAGGCCGGGCGCTGACCCGCGCCCGGCCGGCGCTGACCGCTCGCGCACGCCGCTAGCCTCAAAACGATGAGGGAGAACCGGCCCGCGATCGGAATCTGCACCGCCCGCACCGACGCCGCCTGGGGGGTTTGGAGCCAGCCCGCCGCCCTGCTGCCCTTCGCCTATATAGCCGCGATCCAGGCGGCCGGGGGCCTGGCCGTGATGGTCCCGCCCGACCGGGCCCTGATCGCCGATCCCGACGAGATCCTCGACCGCGTCGACGCCTTGATCCTGGCGGGAGGCAATGACATCGATCCGGCCAGCTATGGCGCCGAGGCGCACCCGGCCACCAACGGCCTCGTGCCCGCCCGCGACGAGGTCGAGCTCGCCCTCACGCGCCGGGCCGTGGAGCGGGACATGCCGGTGCTGGGGATCTGCCGCGGGATGCAGCTGCTCAATGTCGCCATGGGTGGAACGCTGCTTCAGCACCTTCCCGACACCCTCGGCCATGAGGAGCACCGCCGGGTGCCCGGGAGCTTTGTCGGCTCCGATCACGGTGTCCGCCTCGAGGCCGGCTCGCTGGCGGCGCGCGCGGCCGGCGAGGAGCAGCACAACACCAAATCTCATCATCACCAGGGGGTCGACGCGATCGGGCCCGGGCTAACCGTCACCGGCCT
>JBOGYN010000547.1:0-4849 GCA_050696855.1 Solirubrobacteraceae bacterium
AAGTGTCATCGAGGCCGACACCTTCCTCCTCTTCGGTGATCCGCAGCCCGATCGTCTTCTCCAGACCGACGATCACGATCAGACCACTGACCGCGGCTATGGCCACTGTCACGAGGATGCCGACTAGCTGCCAGCCGATCGTGATCGAGGCATGCTGGGGTGCATACTTCCCAGTCAGGCCGAAGTAACCACCGGTCTTGTCGCCCGCGCCGACGATCCCGGCGGCAATTGCGGAGTAGACCCCTCCGCCGAGTGCCAACGGGACGATCTTCTTATCGTCGATCTTCAGGCGGTAGAGGAGCAGGAACACCCCGTAGACGACGAATGACGCGATGAACGCGACGATAAATACCTGCCAGGGCAGGCCGATGTCGAGGCTCGCGCCGGCGCCAATGTATCCGGCGGCCACGCCGATCAGCGCCATGATCGGGTTCTTGGTCCGATAGGAAATGAGCGCGCCGCCCAATGCACCGCCGATGTAGGACATGAAAACGTTCAGCACGACGATCCCGAACCCGCTCGTGGTCAGCGAGATCCCGTAGTAACCGGACCCTGCCACGATGTAGCCACAGCCCAGGAACGCGAACGGCGCCGCGAACAGCAAGATCCCAATGCCCGCGGCGCTCCAGCCGAGGTTGTGCGGGATCGGCCCCATCGTCCGCGCGTCTGCGCTGAACGCACCAAGCCTCGGCCCGGCGCGCCACGCGATCAGCAGCGCCCACACCCCCACCACGATGTACAGCGAGTAGATGCCGATGTAGTCGTGCACGCCTCGAATGGTCAGCGGGCTGGTCGAACCCCAGGTGTAATAGAGGACGATCGGGATGACGAACG
Organism: Solirubrobacteraceae bacterium; assembly: GCA_050696855.1. Classification (GTDB taxonomy): domain Bacteria; phylum Actinomycetota; class Thermoleophilia; order Solirubrobacterales; family Solirubrobacteraceae; genus Palsa-465. The sequence goes on from JBOGYN010000547.1 coordinate 835, forward strand.
CCCCCGCGATCAGGCAAATGATGTACATCGGCAACGCCTTCACGCGCTCAAGACCGGCCGAGTGCAGCAGCGTCCCGCCCACCATCGCGTAGGCCACGAAGAACGCCATGAAGATCTGAAACACGTCCTGGGTCGGAAACACCTTCGGGTCGAGATTCTGCGCGAAGTGGGTGATCGCCGGGCCGAACAGCCACCAGTCGTGAATCGCCTGGCCGACTGGATTCGGTCCGCCGAAAGCCTGGTAGTACTGAACCTCCCAGATCGCGTAGCCGATGACGAGCATCCCGAACCCGGCAACCATCGCGGAGACGATTTTCTGCACCCAGGTGTCGAGCAGGTTCTTACGGCGTACGAGGCCCGCATCGATCAGGCCAACGGCCGCCACGATGAACAGGAGGCACACCGTCGCCAGCGCGTAAAAGATGTCCTGCACGTAGGAGCTCCCCGTCACCTGTTGCGCGAAGAACGTAGCGACAGGCGCGACCGTCGACGCTGCGAGGGAATGCATGCTCCTCTCTCCTTTGTTCGTGGCTGGGCTGTCTCGTTTCCAGGCCGCCGCGAGCAAACGGCGCGCGCGTCCCTGGATTGGTCCGAGCAGCTAGAAACGCTTATAGTGCCGCCTCGTACAAGGCTTGTCAAGCGCCGACGCCAGATTTCTTCCGATTCCGCTCAGCCTTAGTACCGGCGGCCATCAGGCAAATTGGCGCGACGCTTTCGAACCATTCCAGCTCGGTCATAAACGATCCCACTCCGATGTCAGGATTCGCTCCTCGGTCTGAGCGCGCCTATTGTCGTTCCGGGGAGATCGAAGTCCCCTATCCCACTGCTATACCTGACTGCTGCCGCGGGGTCAGGCGCTATTTGAATTCGTGGGCTAGGACGGCCGGACCTAGAATCGCTTTGAGCACCCTGAGCGCTTGGGCTCGATGTGCGTCGAGCTCAGCGACGAGGGCATCGGCGGCCCCGAGACGGATGGCGTCGAGGATCTTGTCGTGCGCGTCCACCGCGTTGCGCCGTTCGTCGGGCGAGTTGTAGTACAGCGCTCGGTACGCCTCGGTCGAGTCCCACAAGAGGCGGATGACTCGGATCGTATGCACCTGATCGGGCGAATCGAGCAGACCGAAGTGAAACCTGCGGTTGGCTTCCAGTTCGGCGGCGACGTCACCGGCCTCGGCCGCGTCAACACAGTCCTTCGCCGCCATCGCGATCCGCTCCAGCGCGTCCTCATCGAGCGTCGGGAGGGCCCGGCGAGCGGCCCGCTCCTCCAGAACCTGGCGCAGCTCATAGATCTCCTCGAGATCCTCGACCCGCAGCTCGGTGACAAAGTACCCGCGTCGCGGCTTGTAGGTCACCTGTCCCTCCTGCTCGAGCACTCGCAGCGCTTCGCGTACCGGGGCGATGCTCACGCCAAGGCGCTCGGCTACGTCCTCCTGTACAACTCGTTGCCCGGGACTGAACTCACGAGCGACGATCGCTTCCCGCAGCCGATCGAGAGCGTGCTTGGAGGTCGTTGCCGGATGTAGTGACGCCCCGGTCACCGGCTCACCCTCCTCCGGGGGCGCAAGTGGGCCGGAGCCGTGCCCAGCTCATGGGTAGCTGTACAGGCCACGACCGGTTTTCCTTCCCAGGAGATTGGCGGCGACCAGCCGTCGAAGCAGCGGTGGCGGCGCGAACAGCTGCTCGCGGTGCTCTGCATAGAGCGTCTCGGCGACGCCGACGACCGTGTCCAGGCCGATCAGATCGGCGAGAGCCAGTGGCCCCATCGGGTGCGCACATCCCTTGACCATGCCCTGGTCGATGTCCTCCGCAGAAGTAAGGCCCTGCTCGACCATGCGTATCGCCGAGAGGACGTAAGGGATCAGCAGGGCGTTGACCGTGAACCCGGCCCGATCAGGCGCGATGATCGGATCCTTCCCGAGCTGGTCGGCAGCGAATGCGTGTGCGCGCCCTGCCACATCGTCGCTGGTCAGCAGCGACGGGACGATTTCCACGAGGGAGAGCACCGGAACCGGGTTGAAGAAGTGAAGACCGAGGACGTGATCGGCCCGCGAGCCGGTGGCCGTCGCGATCTCGACGATCGGAATCGATGACGTGTTCGAGGCCAGGATCGCGTCGCGATCGTCGACCACGCCGCCGATGCGCTCGAACACCGCCAGCTTAGTCTCGCGATCTTCGACCACGGCCTCGATCACGATCTGCCGATCGGCCAATGCAGTTATGTCGTCCAGGCACCGCAACTGCCCGCCGGCCGTGGTTGCGGCAGCCCTATCCAGCTTGCCGCGATTCACGGCACGGTCAAGCGATCGCTGAATCGTCGCTGTCGCCGCCTTCGCGGCTGCAGCGTTGCGCTCGACCAGGACCACCTCCAGCCCCGCCCTGGCACATACCTCGGCGATTCCGGTCCCCATGATCCCCCCACCGACGATCCCGACGCGGGTGAGGAACCCCGAGTCCACCTTGACCGCCTTCATCGGAATGCCTGGATTCCGGTCAGGGCGGCGCCGATCACAAGCGCGTGGATGTCGGCGGTCCCCTCGTAGGTGACGACCGACTCGAGGTTGTTCATGTGGCGGATCACCGGGTACTCGAGCGTGATGCCGTTGGCCCCGAGGATCTGGCGTGCGGTGCGGGCTACGTCAAGAGCGGCGTTGACATTCCCGAGCTTGCCCATGCTCACGTGCTCGGAGGCGAGCCGGCCCTCGTCTTTGAGGCGACCGAGCGCCGCGGCGAGCAGCGTCGCGCGGTTGACCTCGAGTGCCATCATCGCGAGCTTCTGCTGTTGAATCTGAAAGGACGCGATCGGCTTGCCGAACTGGAGGCGCTCCTGGCTGTACTCCAACGCCGCTTCCAGGCACGCCCGCGCCGCCCCCACCGCGCCCCAGACGATGCCGTAACGCGCCTCGTTCAAGCACGCAAGGGGTCCGCGCAGGGAGGTGGCCTCGGGGAGCAGCGCGTCAGCGGGAAGGCGCACATCGTCAAACAGCAGCTCGGAAGTGACCGAGGCGCGCAGCGAGAGCTTCTTGTGAATGTCCTGGGTGGTAAAGCCGGGAGTGTCCTTGGCAACCAGAAAGCCGCGCACTCCGTCGTCGGTGCGGGCCCAAACGACCGCTACGTCGGCGATCGATCCGTTGGTGATCCACATCTTCTGACCGTGCAGGATCCAGTCGGCTCCGTCGCGACGGGCTAGCGTGCGCATCGAGGCGGGATCAGAGCCAGAGTCGGGCTCGGTCAACCCGAAGCAGCCGATCGTCTCACCCGCGGCCATCCTCGGCAGCCATTGCTGCTTCTGTTCCTCTGATCCCCAGCGATGGATCGCAAACATCGCCAGCGATCCCTGCACCGACACGAGGCTGCGGACCCCGCTGTCCCCCGCCTCGAGCTCCATGCAGGCGAGGCCGTAGGCGGTGGCGCTCGCGCCCACGCAGCCATAGCCCTCCAGGTGCATGCCGAGCACGCCGAGCGTTCCGAGCTCGAGCGCCAGCTCGCGGGGGATCCGCCCCTCCTCAAACCAGGTGTCGACGTTCGGAATCACGCGATCGCGAACAAACGCGCGCACGGTGTCTCGAATGTCACGCTCCTCATCTGAAAACGTCCGATTGATGTCCAGGAAGTCGCCCGGACGGATGTCTGGAGGCGTCGTCGCTACGGCACACATGTGGCGGTACTCCTTGACCCTAGAGTTTCGAAGATCTAGGATTGAACCACATGTCGTCCGCTCTCGACAACCTCCGCATCCTCGACTTCTCCCGTGTTCTGGCTGGACCGTTCGCCACCATGATGCTCGGTGATCTCGGCGCCAGCGTGATCAAAATCGAACGTCCGGGGGTGGGTGATGACACCCGCAGCTGGGGGCCGCCTTATGACGATCGCGGTGCCGCCACCTACTTTCAATCCGTCAACCGCAACAAGGAGAGCCTTGTGCTCGACCTCGCGAAGGCCGCCGGCCGCGAACAGGCACAACGGCTCGCCGCCGAGGCTGACGTGGTGGTCGAGAACTTCCGGCCGGGGGTGATGG
>JBOGYN010000548.1:0-1870 GCA_050696855.1 Solirubrobacteraceae bacterium
GTTCTACCGTTACACGACCAACGAAGTCGTCACCGTTCCTCTCGGACCGGGCTTCGTTTCGGGCGTGAACCTCGGAACGCAGAAGAGCCAAGGTGTCGAAGTTGGCATCTCCAAGGGCGACCCTCGATGACGCTCTCCGAAGCCACAGCCTGCCCGTGGGTCCGGAGAGCCCTCTCCTCGTGGACGACTTCGACGCCTTCCTGGGCTGGCGTCAGCATGCCCTCCAGATGGCGCTGGCCTCGGCGACGGGCAAGGCCGTGATTGCGGCCGTGCGCTCTCCGGAGCGATCGTCACTTGACGTGGAGATCGAAGGCGTGGAACTCGAGCTCCGCCGGCTTATCGCCGACACCCTGGACGCGCAGCCGGACGCGCTTCCGTCCCACGTCAGCGCCAAAATCACCGAGCGGATCACGGCCGCCCGACGGCGGAACCCCGGCATCGAGAACGGGAACTATGAGGCCCTCGCCCGCAAGCTCGAATACTGCGACCTCCGCGAGCTTCAGGATGTTCTCACGTCAAAGATCCTCTGGCCGCAGTTCGAGGAGCGGTTCGGCAGCAAGGAGATGCTCAACGTGCGTTTCGCACAACTGGCTGAGCTGCGCAACCGTCTTCGTCACAGCCGGACGATTGACGACGTGACACGCAAGGACGGTGAGGCGGCGCTGCTCTGGTTCCGACAGGTGTTGCCGAGTGGAGAGTGAAGGGGCCCGTTAGGCCACGACAGAAGCCGTTGACGCCGCCCGGGTGGTTCGGTCCGGCCCAGGTAAACCGAGAATTGCCCGGAACCTAGCTAGATTTCTAGATTCCAGCGTTTGGCGAGCGCCTAGGTACCTTGGGTGCGGTCGCGCGCCAGCTTTCGTTCGGCGTGGCCTCTTGGTTCGCGCGTAAGCTTCTCTAGGGATCGGGCCCGACAGCGCGAGCCGCGGAGCAGGCGCGTCCGAATGGCTCGCGATGATTAAGCGTCGTGCTCTTGCGAATTTCCCATGTCTGCTAGCAGACCTGGAGGGCAAACAGTCCTCCAGCAGGTCTACGACGACCTCGATCTTCGTGCCGGCGATCTTGTCGAGGTGACGTCGACCCCGCTCGACGGCGTTGATCCGCGAGTCTGGGGTGAACTCGGCGATTGGCTGCTGCTGGGCGCCCGCGTCGGTGCGGAGCGCATCTTCTTCGTCCACGACGATCCGGTGCTCGTGTTCTCATCCTTGCCGCCAGATGCCGGCGAGAACGAGATCATGGCGCTGTACCGGCGGGCTTGGAGCATGGCGCGACCGCGGTGCCTGTTCGTCGCCGTTGGTCCGGAGCTGCGCGTCTACGGCCTCGACGCGCCGCCGGTCGCTCCGGACGAGCCCGATCGACGAATCGAGCCCTTGGACGTCGTTGCACGCGCGGTCGACGTCTCAACGGCCCTGCAGCAGTTCCATCGCGACCGCCTTGAGTCCGGTGCGGCGTTCGAGGACGCTGACCTAGGGCGTTCCGCTGGTCGGGCCGATCAGCGCCTCTTGCATGACGTGCGCGCGGCGACATCGGCGCTCATGGACGGGGGCCTCAGTGCCCACGATGCACATGCCCTAATCGAGCGCGCGATCCTAATTCGCTACCTGGAAGACCGCGAGGTTCTCACCGACAGCTACTTCGCGGATATCGCCAAGGCGAGCGATGAATGGCGCCACGTTCTCGCGACGCCGCAGACGACCCCAGACTTCGGCGCCAAGAGCCTGTTTATCCGGTGCCTGGCCGACAAGTCGCTCGCCTACGCGCTCTTCAGCCAGCTCGCACGCGATTTCAACGGCGACTTGTTTGTGCCCGGGGACCATGAGTCGTCGGTGATCACTGGAGCGCATCTCTGCCTGCTGCGCGACTTGCTCTCGGG
>JBOGYN010000549.1:0-1578 GCA_050696855.1 Solirubrobacteraceae bacterium
GCACATGGCCAAACCGCCGTGCTCTACACCATCAACGTGGCGCCATTCCCGGAGCAGGCGCAGATCGTCAAGACCGATCTCGCCGCAATCGGCCTCCAAGTCCAGGTCAAGACCTTTCCCCTAACAACGCTATTCGCACGGCTGGCGACACCGGGTGAACCATTCGACCTCGGATACAGCGGGTGGCAGGCCGATTACCGCGACCCCTCGCAGATGCTAAATCCGCTGCTGATGGACCGCTCACAACTCCCGCCGCTCGCGGATCCGGCCTACCAGCGCCGGCTCGCTCAGGCCGCACGACGGACCGGCCCGAACCGCTACCTCACCTACGGCAACCTCGACCTCGATCTCACTCGCAACTCTGCGCCGCTGGCCGCGTTTGGCAACGCCTCCGGACAGGACTTCTTCTCGGCGCGGATCGGCTGCCAGACGTACCACGCCAACGGCGTGGATCTCGCCGCACTCTGCCTCCGGTCCCGGCACTCGTGAGCCGGGACCGGGCGAGCCGAAACCGGCCTATGGCCCTCGCCTGGCGGCGGGCCCACGGGCGGTTTCGACCAGCCGGAGGATCGCTCCGTCGGGCCGCGAATACGCCCCCATGGCGACGGTGGAAACCCCTGCTGAGCAGCGGCGTCTAACCGATCTGACATTTGAGTTCCTGGCCTGCCTCGAGCTCGAACGCGGCCTGTCGCGAAACACGCTCGAGGCCTACCGGTCCGATCTTCAGCAGTACGGCGCCTTCCTGGGCCGAGCCGGACGCGATCCACTCGAGGCCCAGCCCAGCGATCTGGCCGGCTTCGTCTCCGAGCTGGCCGCGGGCCGGGAGGGCAAGCCGCCGGTCGCTTCGGCCACGCTGCAGCGCAAGATAGCCTGCCTGCGCTCGTTCTACCGCCATCTCCGCCGGGAGCAGATCATCGATCACGATCCGACCGCCGAGCTGCGTCCGCCGCGCTCGCCCGGGCGCCTGCCCAAGGTCCTCACCCGCGACGAGGTCAATCGGCTCCTGGCCCAGCCCGAGGGCACCTCGCCCGCGGCGCTGCGCGACCGCGCCCTCCTGGAAACGATGTACGCCTGCGGCCTGCGTGCCTCAGAGGCGATCACCCTGGAGCTCTCCGAGCTCGACCTCGAGCTGGGGATGCTGCGCGCGCGCGGCAAAGGATCCAAGGAGCGCCTCGTCCCCGTCGGAAGCAAGGCGATCGAGACGCTCCAGGCGTATCTCCAGCGTGCCCGCCCGCAGCTGGTCGGCCTGCACGACGAGTCCCACGTGTTCGTCAACCTCCGCGGAACCGGCCTGACCCGTCAGGGGCTCTACAAGATCGTGCAAGGACACGCGCGCAGCGCCGGACTCGATCAGCGGATGAGCCCCCACACACTGCGCCACACCTTTGCCACGCACCTGCTGGCCGGGGGCTGTGACCTGCGCTCGCTGCAGGAGATGCTTGGTCACGCCGACATCGGCACCACCCAGATCTACACTCACCTCTCGGCCGACCGGCTGCGCGACGTCTATTTCGACGCGCATCCGCGGGCGCAGATCGCCGCCGGCGATCGCGACCGGCCGCGACACGAGTGACATGG
>JBOGYN010000550.1:0-1982 GCA_050696855.1 Solirubrobacteraceae bacterium
CCCGGCCCCTCCGCCCGCGCGGCCGCGCCGTTGGCTTTGAGCCATGCCAGCGCCCACGTCGTCCAGCGCCAGCCGGCGGCGGGCTCCTGCCACGCCCGCGGCCGCGGCTTGTATTCGCTTCCGGACGCGGCCTGCACACCGGGCGCGATCGATCCAGCAGTCACCCAAGGCAACCTCGCCCGGACGATCTGCCGCTCGGGCTACAGCGCCACGGTGCGCCCATCGGAATCGGTGACCGAGCCCGAGAAGCGCGGCAGCTTGGCCGCGTACGGTGATCGCCGGCCGCTGCATGACTACGAGTACGACCATCTGGTCTCGCTCGAGCTGGGCGGGGCGGCTAACGACGCCCGCAATCTTTGGCCCGAACCGGGCTCAGTCCCCAATCCCAAGGACTCGCTCGAGAACCGCCTGCACCGGCGCGTGTGCGACGGGCAGATGACGCTCGCCGCGGCCCAGCTAGCCATCGCTCGCGACTGGGTCGCGGCGTACCACCGTTTTCTGCGCTAGGCCTGACCTCCGAGCGCCTCGATCGCCTCGAGCTCTTCGACGGCGGCGAGGTCCTTGACCCGCCCGGCCGCCCGCTTCATCGCGATCAGATCCGCGATCGACGCGACGAGGACCGAGAAGCCGCCGACGTCGAAGCGCGCCGCACCGCGCCGCAGCGCCTCATAGTCGCGGCCGCCGGTGGGCCGGGCGAGCACGTCGAGCTCGCCGGCGTCGGTGACCATGGTCAGCGTCTCAACCTGGCCCAGGGTGCGGCCGTCGGGGACGAAGGGCAGATCCCCTTCGACGCCCTTCAGGCGCGCACCGAGGGCGGTCAGTACTCGACCGAGCGCCTCGAGATTGCCCGGGTCGGTGGCGTGACAGATGTCGAGGTCGAAGGTGGCTTGAGCCGATCCATGCATGACCGCGGCGATGCCGCCGATGACGACGAAGTCGACACCGCTGGAAACCAGGCGCTCGAGGATCGTCCGGGCATCGAGCACCGGACGGGAGCCGCTCACCGGATCGGGCGGGCGCGGGCGGCGAGCTCAGACAGGTTTCGTTGCGAGGCCGCGAAGGCGCTCAACCGCTGCGCAGGGCTCAGCTTCATCCGCTCGCGCAGTTGACCGAGGTCCAGGCCGGCGGACGCCGTTCGGCGGGTCAGTTCCAAACCGTGGCCGGTTGCCCGCAGCGCTCGGTCAAGCGTGGCGTACGTCGGGTTGGCGCCGACGCTCTCAAGACGGGCGACGACGGGCTGCGACACGCCCAGGGCCGCGGCCAGCTGGGCCTGGGTCATACCCGCCGACCGGCGGGCCCGGCGGATCAGATTCGAGGAGCTCACCCGATCGATTATAGCTTGACAGCTATATAGCGCAGTCAGAGCCAGCCCTTGCGGCGGAAGAAGATGGCAAAGCCGACGATCGACACGACCAGCGACCCCAGCCCGAAGACCAGGAACGACCACGTGGTGTTGGTGATGTGGGTGGTCTCGAAGGCGAAGTTCTGACCGAAGAAGCCGGTCAGGAAGGTCAGGGGCAAGAAGATCGTGGCGATGATCGTCAGCTGCTTGTTGATCTCGCCCTGGCGGTTGGCGACCGTCGAGAGATACATATCGGTGGCCCCGCTCAACAGGTCGCGGTAGGAGTCCACCAGCTCCGCCACCCGGATCATGCTGTCGTAGAGGTCGCGGTAGTAGAGGCGATCGTCTCGCTCCAGCCCGGGCACCGCGGCGATCGTCTCCGCGTCGCGGGCGAACACATCGCGCATCGGTGAGACGACCCGGCGCATCGCCACCAGATCGCGCTTGAGCGAGAAGATCCGTTGCAGTTGCGCCGCCGAGGCGTCGGCGATGACCTGCTGCTCGAGCTCATCGATGTCATCGTCGATTCGCGAAAGGACGGGCACGAAGGTGGAGGTGATCGCATCGAGCACCTTGTAGACCAGGAACGCTTCGCTGCGCACCGGCTGGTTGTCGTAGCGCTTGCGCAGCTCTTCGAGGG
>JBOGYN010000551.1:0-17209 GCA_050696855.1 Solirubrobacteraceae bacterium
ACCCCGAGTTCGACCCCGACCACGTGCGCAGCACCGCCCGCAACCTCTTCTTCGAGATCCAGAAAGCGTGGGACTCCGAAGACCGGGTTCACCTCCGCGGCCTGGTCGCCTCCGACCTGCTGGCCGAATGGGAGCGCCGTTTAGACGACTTTGACCGGCGCGGCTGGCGCAACCACGTCGAGCCGATCGGCAAGCCGACGATCGAGTACGTGGGTCTGAACCGCACCGGTGACGCCGACACCGACCGTGTGGTGGTCCGGATCGACGCCCGGATCAAGGACTACGTGGTCGACGGCTACGGGCGTCGCATGAAGATGACGGGCAAGCTCGGCGAGGTCACGCGCATGCGCGAGTTCTGGACGCTGGGCCGGCGCGGCGAGCACTGGGTGCTGATCAGCATCGAGCAGGGCGCGGAGGGCAAGCATGCCCTCGATGAGCAGATCGTCGCCACGCCCTGGGCCGACGAGGCCGGGCTCCGGGACGAGGCGATGGTGCAAGCGGCGGTCGCCGATGCGGTTCCCGAGGGCACCAAGATCGCCGAGGTCGCCGATCTCGAGTTCTCCGGCGACGCCCACAGCGCGGCCAACGACCTGAGCCTGGCCGACGGCCGCTTTTCCCCCGACGTCCTCGAGATCGCCGCCCGCCGCGCCCTCAACGCGTGGGCCCAGGCGGTGGACGGCGACGATGCGATCCTGCGTCGTGTCGCCACTCCGGCGGCGACCAGCGAGCTGCTCTACGGCGGTGACGCCAGCGGCCGCCGCCGCGTGGTGGTCCGCGGGCCAGAGGTCAAGCGGATGCGGGTGATCGGGCTCGACGCGGCCGCCGAGCCGCCGACGATGACGATCGAGGTCGATCTGTCCGGGCGGCGCTACCTGGAGGACCGCGACACGGCGGCGGTGCTGGCCGGGAGTCGCTCGCGCGCGACCAGCTTCACCGAGCGCTGGACGCTCTCCCTGACCGACGATGCCAGCGAGCCGTGGCAGATCACGGCCGTCGGGGCACCGGTCGGGCTGGCCTAGGCTCGTCCGGCTCGGGCCCGCGAGGGTCGAGCCCGCGCGCGGCCGCGCGGGATGCAGAGGCCGTGTGGAGCCGTCGGGCCGGGTCCGCGCAGGCTCATAAGCTCTCGCCGACGTGATCCCCCTCAAGGACAACATCCCCAGCGACCGCTTTCCGCTGATCACGGTGGCGCTGATCCTGGCCAACGTCATGGTCTACGTGCTCGCGGTGAGTCACGGGGGCTCGCTGATCGGCGGCCCCGACGGGCACGAGATCGTCCGCTACGGAGCGATCCCTTACGCGCTCACCCACCCGAGCGAGCACTGCGGGATTGTGTCCGCGCTCCGCGTAACCGAGTACGGCTGCACGCACCGAGCGGGCGTGGTGAGCGGACTCCCCGCTTGGGAGACCGTGTTCACGAGCATGTTCATGCACGCCTCGATCCTGCACATCGCCGGGAACATGCTGTTCTTGTGGATCTTCGGCAACAACGTCGAGGACTCGATGGGCTCGGTGAAGTTCTTGGCCTTCTATATCCTCGGTGGCGTTGCCGCGCTGGCTCTGCAGACCGCCGTGGGTCCAGACTCCACTGCTCCCACGGTCGGCGCCTCGGGGGCGATCGCCGCGGTGCTCGGGGGCTACATCGTGCTCTACCCGCGGGCCCGGGTGCTCGCGTTCGTCTTCATCATCCTGTTCTTCACGGTGATCGAGCTCCCGGCGCTCGTCATGCTCGGAATCTGGTTCGCCGAGCAGGCCGTGTTCGGCGCCGCCGGCCTGACCAACCCCACCGGAGGAGGCGGCGGCGTAGCGTACTTTGCCCACGTGGGCGGATTCGTGTTCGGGGCACTGACGATCCGTTGGCTGGCCACCCGCCGGAAAACCGTCTCCGGCAACCGAATCATCACCGCCCACTGATGCGGAGCGTCCTGCTCGTCGTCGCGCTGGTCTTCATCGCCGCCCTGGGCTTCCTCACCGCGCGCGACATCTCGCATTACGGCCTGAACGTTCTCGACGTGGCGTCGATCCTGATCCTGATCCTGTTCAGCACCGGGATCGTCGGCGCGCTGCGCCACCGCCCCCCCGGGGAGTGACCGGTGCCGCCATCCCGCCCGCCGTCGGCTCAGACGCCGGTGGCCATCTCGTCGCGCCGCTCCTCGCTGGCCGTGGACGAAAGCAGGACCGCGCTGATCAGGTCAGACACGATGCGCTGGACAGCCCGTTCGGTGATCCTCAGGCGGGCGGCAAGACGCGATATACGAGTCATGTATCAGTGCACTTGGGGCCACCTGTCTGACCACAGCGAGGCGGGTGGTACGCTCCGGCCGATGCCGGCGCTCGATTATGGAGCGCGCCAGGAGCTCCGGGCGAACGGAAGTAATGCCCGCGAAAAGTTGCTGGCCGCCGCTTACGAACTGTTCTCAAGCTACGGCGTCCAGGCTGTCGGCGTGGAGGCGATCATCGAGCGCTCCGGGGTCGCCCGGCAGACGATGTACCGCCACTTCGGCTCCAAGCAGGATCTGGTGCTGGCCTTCCTGGCCGATCGCGAGGAGCTGTGGACCCGGGGCTGGCTGCAGGCTGAGGCTGAGCGCCGAGCCGAGGATCCCGGCGACCGGCTGCTGGCCATCTTCGACGTTTTTGACGAGTGGTTTCACCGCCCCGACTTCGAAGGCTGTTCGTTCATCAACGTGATGCTCGAGCACCCCGACGAGCAGCATCCCCTGCACCGGGCATCGACGGCCTACCTGGCCGGCATCCGCGATTTCCTACAAGGCCTCGCCCAGCAGGCCGGAGTGCCTGATGCCAACGGTTTCGCGCGCCAGTGGCACATCCTCATGAAGGGCTCGATCGTGGCCGCCGGCGAAGGCGATCACGAGGCGGCCCGGCGCGCGCAGAGCATCGGCCGGCTCCTGCTCGAGCGGGAGACAGCTCCCGCGTCATAAACGCCGCGGCTCCGCTGGGCAATGCCGGCGTCGCGGTCAAACCAATGTCCGGCCGCCATCCGGACCCGCGGATCGTCGCCGCGGCGGGCGGACGGACCTCGACTGGGGCGTGCTCAGAGCGGACGGTTATCGCACCAGCTCCAGGGCGACGTGGTCAAAGTGCGTGAACTGCCACAGGTCAGCGACACGCTCGGCCACGGCCTCGGCGGTGACCTCGCGCACACGCTCGGTGCCAAACCCTTCGACGTTGAAGGAGGCCAGCGCGGTTCCGTACGCCATTGCGTTGCGCAGCACGTCGGAGCTCAGCCCTGAAGACAGGTGACGAGACACGTAGCCGACGAAGCCGCCGGCGAAGCTGTCGCCCGCGCCGGTGGGATCCATCACCGTCTCCAGCGGATAGGCCGGGAGGGCGAAGAACTCATCCGCGGTGATCAGGGCCGACCCGTGCTCGCCCTGCTTGGCGACCACGATCGACGGACCGTAGGAGAGCACCTCGCGGGCGGCCGAGACGAGATTGGGCTGCTCGGTGAGCTGGCGCAGTTCGTCGTCGTTGAGGATCAGGCAATCGACGCGCGAGATGATCTCGAGCAACTCGTCGCGGGCGATGTCGATCCACAGGTTCATCGAGTCCAAGGCCACGAAGCGGGCGCTCTCGCACTGGGTCCGAACCTCGAGCTGCAGGCCCGGCTGGATGTTGGCCAGGAACAGCACGTCGGAGGCTGTGGACTCGGCCGACAGTTTGGGGGCGAAGTGCTCGAACACATTGAGCTGGGTGTCGAGCGTCTCGCGGCTGCCCAGGTCCCAGCCGTACTTGCCCTTCCAGAAGAACGTCTTGCCGCCGGCCACCCGCTCGACGTCGTCGATTGAGGAACCGCGGGTCTGAAGGACCTCGAGCTCGGCGTCGCCGAAGTCATCCCCCACCGGCCCGACGATCCGGACGTGATCGAAGAACGAGGCGGCCAGGGCGAAATGCGTAGCGGCACCGCCGAGCATCCGCTCGCGCTCACCGAACGGAGTCTCAACGGCGTCAAAGGCAATCGATCCGACGACCGTGATGCTCATGCCGCCACCTGCTCGTCCCGCAGGTCCCCGAGGCGGCCGACCGGGCGGCCCTCGGTGACCGATTCAGATGTGAACAGACGTGACTTGGATCCAGTGGCCATCAGGGCCTCGCTTTCTCTCGGCGCTCAGGTTCTTGCGCCCAAGGATGCAGGAGCGCCGCCCGGCGTGCGTGGCCGTGGTGCCCCCGGCGCGCTGGCGACCGGCGGTCGCCGCAGCGGCTTGACGCCAGGATCGGGAGCGTAGTGTGTGGTGCTCCAGCGAGACTGGTCAGTCTGATGCGGACTGACGGCAGGGCATGCAGAAGATCACGGCCCGGGTGCCCGGCCCCCGGATGGCCCGGAGGGGCTGGGGATCTAGCGCGGCGCTGCTATGACTATGCGCGTGGCCCTGCGCGCGCTGCCCCAGATCGGAGGCTCGGTGATGGTGAGCTTCCTCGGCTCGAGGGTCCGCGGGACCGTGGACAGCATCGATCCCGATGGGCGGCGGTTGCGCGTGACCACCGAGGAGGGCGAGGCCCTGACCTTCGCGTTGAACGGCGCGACCGCGACCTTCACGGCCGAGGGGCACCAGACCGGCGCCCGACTCGCCTTCGAGCCCGACCCCGACCCCGACCCCGACGGCTGAGTGCTTCCCGGCGGGGCGCGTTAAGCCGCGCCGGCCGCCGACCTGCCACTCTGACGGGATGCGACTGCTCGGCGCGCTGACCCTCGCGATGCTCGGACTGGCCGCCGTGGGATGCGGCGCCTCAACGACCGCTGTTCACTCGACGACCGAGGCCCCTTCTACGACGGCGGCTCCCGCCACGACGGCGGTTGCGCCGGCCACGACGGCGCGGCCGGCGGCGGTGAAGACGGGCCGAAGGCACTTGATTTCCACGACCCGTCGGGTTGCCCCGGCGGCGGCGGCGCGGGCGACCGCGGTGCCCCAGCCCAAGGTCATCTGGGACCCGGTGCCGTTCGGGACCAAGCGCAAGGCGGAAATGTCCGCCTACGTCGGCCGCCACTACTCGAGCATCATGAAACCGACCTGGCGCTTGGTCGACCCGCACGTGATCGTCATCCACTACACCGACGCCAGCTACAGCTCGACCTACAGCACCTTTGCCACCGACGTCCCGGATTCCGAGCTGCACGAACTGCCGGCCACCTCGGCGCACTTCGTGATCGACACAAACGGCGCGATCCACCAACTCGTGTCCGTGGGCACGATGGCCCGCCACACGGTCGGACTGAACTGGACGGCGCTCGGCATCGAGCACGTCGGCTTCAGCGACGGGCAGGTACTCGGTGACCACGCGCAGATCACCGCCAGCCTCCGGCTCGTGCATTCGCTGCAGTGCCGCTTTCACATCCAGATCCGCAACGTGATCGGGCACGCCGAGAGCCTCTCGAGCCCGTTTCACCACGAGGACGTTCCGAGCCCGCGGACACAGACCCACGGCGACTTCGCGCGCGCCGACATGAACGTCTATCGCCGCCGCCTGCGCGCGCTCGGCGGCTGCTAGAACTGCCAGCAATGAGCGAGATCACGGCGATCGGCGTGGTGGGCGCGGGCTTCATGGGCTCGGGGATCGCCGAGGCGGCCGCCGCCGCCGGCGTCTCGGCGATCGTGTATGAGCCTTCGGCAGCTCCGCTGAAGCGGTCGCGCACCGCTCTGGACGCGTCGGTGGCGCGCGCGGTCTCGCGCGGCAAGCTCAGCGCCGAGGAGGCCGAGGCCCTGATCGGCCGCGTCGATTACACCAGCGACCTCGATCAGCTCAGCCCGGTGGACGCGGTGATCGAGGCCGTCACCGAGGATCCTCGCGTCAAGGGCCAGCTGTTCGCCGAGCTCGACCAGCGGCTGCCCGAGGCGCGCTTTCTGGCCTCGAACACCTCCTCGATCCCAATCGCCGAGCTCGCCGCTTGGACGCAGCGCCCCGACCGAGTGGTCGGGCTGCACTTCTTCTCGCCGGTGCCGGTGATGAAGCTGGTGGAGGTCGTGATCGCGCTCGACACGGCCGAGCAGACCGTGGCCGTGGCCGAGTCGTTCGCGGGGCAAATCGGCAAGCAGCCGATCCGGACCAAGGATCGCTCGGGCTTCATCGTCAACATGCTGCTCGTCCCCTACCTGATGGCCGCGGTGCGGATGTACGAGGATGGCTTTGCCAGCCGCGAGGACATCGACCAGGGCATGCGGCTGGGCTGCGGGCACCCAATGGGTCCGCTCACTCTGTGCGACTTCATCGGCCTCGACGTCCTCTACGCCGTGTGTGACTCTCTGTACGAGGAGTTCAAGCGGCCCGAGTACGCTCCCCCGCCCCTGCTCAAGCGGATGGTCGTCTCCGGCCACCACGGTCGCAAAGCGGGCCAGGGTTTCTACGAGTACTAGCGGGCCGCTGCCCGGTGCGGATCCCCACGCTTCCAAGACTTCCCCTGGTGCCCGATCCGCTGCGGCGGATTCGCGTGCCCGACGACCTCGACGCGGTCACCACGATCGGCCCCGAGGCCGACACCGCGGGGCTGCGCCCGCGCGGCCGGGAGGCGATCTGGAAAGCGGCGAGCGACCTCTACCGCACTGGCATGCACCCGGCGGTTCAGGTCTGCGTGCGCCACCAGGGCAAGGTCGTGCTCGACCGCGCGATCGGTCACGCCCGCGGCAATGGGCCCCACGACGCCCAGTCAAGCGTCAAGTTGCCGGCCACCCCCGAGACCCCGTTTGTCACCTACTCGTGCTCCAAGGCGGTGACCGCGGTCGTGATCCACCTGCTGCACGAGCGCGGCGTGCTTGACCTCGAATCTCCGGTCAGCGCGTACATCCCTGGTTACGGCCGCCACGGCAAGGCTCAGATCACCATCGCCCATGTCCTGGCCCACCGAGCGGGGGTCCCCAACCTGCCCCGCGAGGTCTTTGAACTCGACCGGCTCGGGGATCGGGATTTCCTTGTCTCAGCGCTCTCCGATGCCCGCCCGTTCGCCCGGCCGGGGCGCTTCCTCGCCTACCACGCGGTGTCGGGCGGCTACATCCTGGGCGAGGTCGTGCACCAGGTGACCGGCCAGGATATCCGCACCGTCCTGGCTGAGGAGGTCCTCGACCCGCTCGGGATGCGGTGGACCAACTACGGCGCCGCCGAACGGGACCTGGACCAGGTGGCGCTGAATTACCTGACCGGGCCGCCGACCGCGCCTCCAGCCTCGCAGCTGGTCTCGCGAGCACTGGGGCTCCCCCTCGACGCCCTGATCGAGTCCAGCAACGACCCGCGCTTTCAGACCGCGATCGTCCCCTCGGCCAACCTGATCAGCACCGCCCGCGAGTTCTCCCGCTTCTACGAGCTGTTGTGCCGCGGTGGCGAGCTGGACGGGGTCCGGGTGCTGGCGGCGAAGACGATCCGCGCTGCCCTGCGCGAGCAATCACATCTCGAGGTCGACCTCTCGCTCGGCTGGCCGACCCGCTTCTCCTACGGGTTCATGCTCGGGTCGCGCGTTCTCAGCCTCTACGGCCGTGATACCCAGCACGCCTTCGGCCACCTCGGCTTCACCAACATGCTCACCTGGGCCGATCCCCAGCGCGCGCTGTCCTGCGCGGTGATGACCAACGGCAAGCCGCTGTTATATCCCGAGCTGTCCCGCTTCTATCTCCTGATGGCCAAGGTCACCGCGGCGGTGAGCAAAATCCCGGGCTCGCGCATGCGCGTTTGGGATCCGGGCTCGGGGCGCCCGAGCTGACTCGGCTAGGCGCCGTCGGAGCTGGCCTCGGGCAAGGCCGACGGGTGCAGGAGTGGCACGAGCGGCTGCCAGCCGGTCGCGAGCACGGCGAGTAGCGACGGCGGGGTGAGCACCAGCACCGACAGTCCGGCTGGACGCGGTCGGCGCGGGCCGTAGCCGCCCGGCCCCCAGCCCAGCAGTTCGCCGCCCAACACGAGCCACGGATGCGGGCTTTCGGGCAGGAGCACAAAGGCTCCATCGGGGAGCTCGTCGAGCGGGCGGCGGTGGCGTCTCTGACCGCCCGTCGCCCCGTCGTCCACCCGCTCATCGTGAAGTTGCGCGTCGATCGCATCGGCGCCGCCGTGACCGGGGTGAAGCTCTGCCCACAGCGCCCCGAAGCGGCGGTAATCGCCACGGCGACAGAGCGCACACGGTCGGTGGCCGGCGGCGAACGCGGTGGCCTCGTCGAGGAAGAAGAGCTCGGTGAACCGGCCGGGCTGCAGAAGGGGATGGCGGCGCCAGCCCCGGAACTCGAGTTGGCAGGCGATCCAGCGGCGTCCGCGGTAGCTCCGGCGGATCTGACCCTCGCCGTCGTGCAGGCAGCCCCGGTTGCCGTAGACGAGCCCGCGCTCGGGCGTTGCGATCAGGGTGCTGAGCGGGGTGACGCGGTTGGTGAGCGGCATCCCCAGGCACGCTAGTGAGAAAACCAAGCATTTCAGGACTTGCTTATATAAGCTGATGCGTATATGATGGTGGAATGCACGCATTCGAGATCCTGGGTGACCCGGTGCGCCGCCGTATCGTCGAGTTGCTCTCAGACGGCGAACAGGCCGCGGGCGAGCTCGGCGCCACGATCCAAGACGAGTTCGGGATCTCCCAGCCGGGCGTTTCCCAGCACCTGCGCGTGCTGCGCGAGCACGGTTTCGCCACCGTCCGCGTAGCCGGGCCGCGGCGCCTGTACGCGATCGACTCCGACCCCCTGGCGGAGATCGACCGCTGGCTGGCCCCTTACCGGCACTTCTGGAACCAGCGCCTCGATGCCCTCGGCACTGAGGTAAAGCGGGGCCAATCAAGATCACGACTACGAGAGGACAAGCCATGACCCAGTCAACGACCGCAACCACCTACCGCGAGCCCGAGCCCGAGCTTCGTCGCCGCGAAATCCCGGCGGGCGAGGCCCGCGTGGCGGTGTTCACGCGCACCTACCCGACGACGATCGAGGATCTCTGGGACGCGTGCACCAACCCCGAGCGTCTGCGACGCTGGTACGTGCCGGTCACGGGAGACCTGCGGGTCGGGGGCACCTTCGAGCAGGTCAACATGGGGTCGGGGACGATCATGGTTTGCTCGCCACCTGAGTTGCTCAAGGTCTCGCTCGGGGCGGGCGCTGACGAAATCGGGTTGCGCCTGTCCGCGGGCGCCGACCCGGATACCGCGATGCTCGAGCTCCAGCACGCCACGACCCTCGATGCCCACTCGATCGGCGGGCAGATGTACGACGCGATCTATTGCATGGGCGGCGGCTACTATCCGCGCCTGCTCGCGCTCGATCGCCATCTGCGCGGCACTCTGCCCGAGGACTACGACAGCACCGCGTTTCATCTCAACCCGGACATGCGGTCCACGATCGAGCGGGGAAGCGCCGCCATGGCAGCGCTGCTCGAAGCCGACGCCCGCGGCTGACCGGGCACCGGGAGCATCCTCGGCCGGGGGTGTTGACAGGGCCGCGGCCCGCGGAGTATGGTGGCGAACTGCAAACGATTGCAGCAATCTGTGGGCGGTCGTGAGCCAGTTCAATGGCGAGCCGAGGAGAGAGAATGGCCATGTTGCGAAAGTGTGTGCTGGCTGGGCTTACGGTGCTGATCGCCGCGCTGCTCGCGGCCTGCGGCAGCTCCAGCTCGGGTGGGAGCGGATCCGGCGGCGGCAAGGGGCCGATCACGATCGGGACCTCGCTCTCACTGTCAGGTGACTTCGCCGCCGACGGGCAGGCGTTCCAGCGCGGTTATCAGCTCTGGGCGACCGATCAGAACGCCAAGGGCGGTCTGCTCGGACACCAGGTCAAGATCGACGTCATCTCCGACTCGTCGAGCCCGGCGCAGGTGGCCACCAACTACCAGAAGCTGATCGGTTCCAACAAGGATCCGCTGGTCTTCGGTCCGTTCTCGACGCTGCTCACGATCCCGTCCGCGCGGGTCGCGGCGCGCTACGGCTACGCCTTCGTGGAGGGCGCCGGCGGCGGCCCCGCGGTGTTCGGCAACGGCCTCAAGAACCTCTTCGACGTCTCGGTGCCGGTCAAGAACAACCTGGTGACGTTCGCGCAGTGGATCGCTTCGCTGCCCGCGAGCAAGCGCCCCAAGACGGCCGCATTTGTGACGGTCAACGAGCAGTTCACCCAGCCACAGCTTCCGGTGGCGCAGCAGATCATGCAGGCGGCGGGCGTCAAGACCGTGGTCTCGAAGGTGTTTCCGGCGGAAGTCACCGACTACACCCCGATCGCGGGCCAGGTGGCGAGCGCCAACCCCGACGCGGTCGTGCTCGGCTCGGTGGACGTGCCGACCGTGTCCGCGTTCGTCCACACGTTCATCCAGCAGCACTACCAGCCCCGCGCGTTCATCGCCACCGGTGGGCCCGACCAGGGCGCCGCATTCATCAAAGCGGTCGGGACCGGTAACGAAAATGGGATCTTCGTTCCCAACGGCTGGTACGGCGGCTTCAAGAAGGCCGACAGCGAGCAGATGGTCAAGGAGTACATCGCCAAGTACGGCGGCACCGCATCCACGGTCAGCTCTGACGTCGCCGAGGCGTACTCGGTGGGTCAGGTGATGACGCAGGCTGCGGAGGCGACCAAGAGCCTGGACAACGCCAAGATCACCGCCTATCTGCACAGCGGGGTGACGCTCAACAGCGTCCAGGGCCCGGTGCATTTCGCCTCCGACGGTGAGAACACCGCTCAGAAGCCACTGACGTTCCAGTGGCAGAAGGGGGTCCTGACGCAGACGCTGCCCACCTCGGTGGCGGGCTCCAGCCCCCCGCTGATTCCCAAGCCCGCCTGGAAGTAGGGCGCCGTTGTCGGGAACCGACCTGCTCCAGGCCGTCGTCGACGGGATCCTGACCGGCGGCGTCTACGCGCTGATGGCCGCCGGTCTGAGCCTGATCTTCGGCGTCATGGACATCATCAACATCGCCCAGGGGGTGATGGTCATCCTGGGGGGTTACCTGAGCTACGTGCTCTCGGTGCACCTCGGCATCGACCTGCTGCTCGGGCTGGTGATCACGGTCCCCGTGATGTTTGCGCTCGGCGTCGCCATGGAGTTCTGCTTCATGCGCCGCCTCCGCGAGGCCGACCGAACGTCGATGTCAATCCTGATCACGTTCGCAGTGGCGATCCTGATCGAGGGCGCCCTGAGCGCGATCTTCGGGATCGACTATGTGCAGCTGCATGCCTCCTACGTCGACCAGTCGCTGCACCTGTTCGGCTTCTATCTGCCCTACATCTACCTGATCGGCTTCGCGCTCGCGGTAACGCTCCTGGCCGGGCTGTACTACCTGCTCTACCGGACGAAATTCGGGCGAGCGGTGCGAGCCTCGCTGCAGAACCGCACCGCTGCCGATCTGATCGGGATCAACGTCAACCGCGTGCGGACGATCTCGGTGGGTATCGGGATCTCGCTCACGGCCGTCGGTGGGATGGTGTTCGGAGCCACGAACGCGTTCAACTCCAACAGCGGCTACGACCTGATCTCGCGGCTGCTGGCGATCGTCATCCTCGGCGGTCTGGGCAGCATCGGAGGCGCGATGGCCGGCGCGGTCATCCTGCTGGTGATCAACGACGTCGTGTCGGTCGCGTGGTCGCCGACCTGGGCGCCGCTGGTCTACTTCGCAGCACTGGTGGTCGTGCTCTCGGTCCGGCCCCAAGGGCTGTTTGGCAAAGCCGCGGTGCGAGCCCAGTGAGCGCCACCGAGGAGGACCGGCTCGGGGCGGGCGTCGACGCCCCGGTTCTCAGCGCGCGGGCCCAACGACGCGGCCCGGTGATCGCGGCGATCGCCGTCGCGCTCGCGGTCTTCGGCCTGTTTCCGCTCCTGGTCACCGATCCCACGGCCACCTCGATCGCTGTCTTCACGCTCGTGTTCATGGTCTCCGCGACCGCGTGGAACATGTTCAGCGGCTATTCCGGCTACCTCGCCCTGGGCCATGCCGTGTTCTTCGGCAGCGGTGGGTACGCGGTCGCGCTGGCCGCACGGGACTGGCACGTCGCGGGTGGTTGGGGGGTGTTCGGGCTATTGCCGTTCGGCGGCCTGGTCGCGGTCGCGATCGC
This sequence comes from Solirubrobacteraceae bacterium, assembly GCA_050696855.1. Taxonomy (GTDB): domain Bacteria; phylum Actinomycetota; class Thermoleophilia; order Solirubrobacterales; family Solirubrobacteraceae; genus Palsa-465. Next base: position 11,994 of record JBOGYN010000551.1, read on the forward strand.
GCTTCCGGTGGGGCTGATCGCGCTCCGGACGCGACGTCACACCTTCGTCGTGATCACGATCGCGATCTTCTTCGTCTTCCAGCTGGCGGCGTTCAACCTCAACTTCACCGGCGGCACCTCCGGGATCACGCTGCCGATTGCACCGTTCTCACCGGCCAACTACAACCAGCCGTTCTATTACGTTGCGCTGGTCATCCTGATCTTGACGCTCGCGCTGTCCTGGACCGTGCGCCGGTCGCGGTTCGGATTGCAGCTGCTGGCGATCCGCGACGATGAGGACCGAGCCCTCGGCCTCGGCGTGAGGACCCGCAGGGTGAAGCTGACGGCGTTCATGCTCTCGGCGCTCCCGGTCGGGATGGTCGGCGGTCTGTACTTCTACTTCCTGGGGCAGATCTATCCGCAGTTCGCCTACGACCCCGTGTTCGACGTCTCGATCGCGCTGATGGCCTTCCTCGGCGGCTTCGGCACCCTGATCGGTCCGCCGCTCGGCGCGCTCGTGCTCGAATCGCTGCAGCAGTACTTCACGCTCACCTTCTCCAACACCGGGGTCTACCTGATCGTCTACGGGGTCCTGTTCCTCGTCGTCATCCTGCTGCTCCCGCGGGGCGTCGTCCCGGGCGTGGCTGGGCTGCTCGAGCGCCGCCGCGTACGGGCAGCCGCCCGAGGCGGCGAGGGAGAGCAGGGGTCGAAGGTCCGGGGCAGCCTCCAGGGGGCGGCTCGATGAGCAACCTGATCGAAGTCACCGAGGTTTCGAAGTCCTACGGCGGCGTCACGGCGCTGTCAGTGTGCGACCTTGAGGTCCGCGAGGGCGAGATCAACGGACTGATCGGACCCAACGGCTCGGGCAAGACGACGCTGTTCAACGTGATCACCGGCTACGAACGCATCCAGCAGGGGCGAGTTAACTTCAATGGCGCCGAGATCACCAACGCGCCGCCTGACCGTGTGTTCAAGCTCGGGATCGGGCGCACGTTCCAGCTCACGCGCTTGTTCATGCGCCTGTCCGTGCTCGAGAACATGCTCGTCGCGACGCAGCGAAAAGAGGGCTGGCTGCGCGGCGTGATGCGGCTGGCGGGCTCGGCGAGCGAGAAGCGCCGCGCGATGGAGCTGTTGGACTTCGTCGGGATCTCCCGGCTCGCCCACGAGCCGGCGGCCTTTTTGTCCTACGGTCAGCGCAAGCTGCTCGAGCTCGCCTCGCTGCTCGTCTCCGACCCCGCCGTGCTCCTGCTCGACGAACCGGCGGGCGGAATCAACCCCACCTTGATCACCCACTTGGGGGATCGCATCAAGGAGCTCAACAAGGCGGGCAAGACGATGCTGATCGTCGAGCACAACATGGAATTCGTGATGAGCATCTGCGACCGCGTGACTGTGCTCAGCCAAGGAACGGCACTCGTCTCGGGCACTCCCGAACAGGTCCGGACCGACCCGACGGTGCTGGACGCCTACCTCGGCGGTGCCGACGACGCGGAGACACAGCTGGAGATCGCGGAGAGCGCCGCCCATCACCCGGGCACCGGCCGCGTCTCGGTGACGCCGATGCGCACCGTGCCCCGGGAGAAGCTGGGCGATTCCCATGCGCTGCTCAGCGTCCGCGGGCTCACCGCCGGGTACGGCGGCGGCGACATCCTCAAGGAGGTCTCGCTCGACGTTCCGCGCGGCCGCATCACGTGCGTGGTCGGCCCCAACGGCGCCGGCAAGTCGACGCTGATGGCGACGATCAGCGGGCTGCTGCACCCGCGCCTGGGCGAGATCCGCTTTGGGGAGGAGGTCGTCTCCGGCCTGACGCCGCGGCAGATCCTGGCCAAGGGCATCTCGCAGATCCCGCAGGCCCACAGCCTGTTCGCCGAGATGACCGTGCGCGAGAACGTCGAGATGGGGGCCTTCACAGTCGACGACCGGGCCCTGGTGCGCAAGCGTCTGGAGGCGGTGGAGGAGCTCTACCCGATCGTGCGTGAGCGCGCCGACGACAAGGCCGGGAGCCTCTCGGGCGGTCAGCAGCGGCTGGTCGAGTTCGCGCGCTGTCTGATGCTCGATCCGACGCTGATCATGCTCGACGAGCCGTCGATGGGGCTCGACCCCCAGGCCCGCCAGATGGTGTTCGAGATGGTCGAGCTGATGAACCAGCAGGGCAAGACGATCCTGCTCGTCGAACAGAACGCCCGCGCCGGCCTGAAGATGAGCTCGCACGGGGTCGTGCTCGAGAACGGGATGGTCCGCCTCACCGGGTCTGGGCGTGAAGTGCTCGAGCACCCCGAGATCGGAGCGTTGTACCTCGGCGGTGCGGTCACGGCGCCCGCGACGCCGTGAGTACACGCGGTGGCGGCGCCGCACACGCTGACGTGGTCGTCGCCGGCGCCGGCCACAACAGCCTGATCGCAGCCGCCTATCTGACCCGAGCCGGGCACCGCTGTCTGGTCCTCGACGCCCGCCCCGTGGCCGGCGGGGGGGTCGCCTCCGAGGAGTTGCTGCTCCCGGGCTTCATGCTCGACTCCTGCTCCACCGGCCACACGCTGATTCAGACCAATCCCGTCCTGGCCGCCGACGAGCTGGGACTGATGGCCGAGCACGGGCTGGAGTACATCGAGCCCGATCCGGTCGCCCATGTCGTGTTCCCCGACGGCGAGTCGATCACCATGTGGCTCGATCTCGAGCGGACGTGCGCGGAGATCGAGCGCTTCAGCGCCGCCGACGCGGTCGCTTACCGGCGGATGCTGGCCGAGTACGACGCCGTCAAGGACGTCTTTCACCGGCAGCGATTCAATCCGGTCGGCTGGGCGCCGAGTTTCGATCAGCTGCTGGAAGGTCGGGCGGACGCGGCGCGCTGGCGCCGGCGAACGGTGCTGAGCGCCTGGGAGGTTGTCCGGCACGAGTTCGAAAGCCGCCACGTCCGGGCCTTCATGTTGTGGATGGCCTTCCAGACTGGGCAGCCGATCGGCTCGGCGGGCTCGGGGCCGCTGGCCTACTCGATCATCTTCGGACGCCAGCGACGCAGCTGGACGCTGCCCCGGGGTGGATCGGGCGAGCTCGCGCGCGCGCTCGTGGAGGTGATCGAGGCCAACGGCGGCGAGGTGATCTGCGACCGACGGGTCAGCGAGCTGATCGTCGAGGGTGGGCGCTGCACGGGCGTGGTGTGCGCGGACGGCGAACGCTGGCACGCGCGCGAGGCGGTGCTCTCGACCATCCACGTCAAGGACCTGGTGACGATGGCCCCGGCGGCGGCCTGGGGCGAGGACTTCCGGTACGCGATCGAGACCTACGACGCCGGCGTGAGCGCGTTCGCCGCTCACTACGTCACCACCGAGCCGCCGCGCTACCCGACCCGCGACGGCGGCGAGATCGAGTGCGTGTCGGCCGGCGTCTCGGGTTGGCCCGAGGAAATCCTGCGGATGGGCCGCGACGTCGTCGAAGGCCGCGTGGTCACCGACGGCGCCTGGCTGCTGTTCCCGACTCCGACCGTCGCTGACCCCAGCCGCGCGCCCGACGGCCACCACACGGTCAAGATCCTGGGCATGCAGCCCTATGACCCCAAGCCACCCACCTACCCCCGCCGTGGCCCCGAGCAATGGGCAGAGCTGCGCGAGGAGATCGCCGCCATCCACCTCGAACACCTGCGCCGGGCGGCGCCGAACCTCGACCGCGACAAGATCCTGGCCGAGCTGATCGTCTCGCCGGTCGACCTCGAGCAAGCCAATCCGCACATGTGGCACGGGACTTTCCACGGCGGAGATCGGGGGCTGGCCAACAGCGGAGCTCTGCGCCCCGCGCCGGGCTGGGCCCAGCACCGAATGCCGATCCCGGGGCTGTACCAGACCGGTGGCACCACCCACCCCGGCGGCTCGGTCACCGGAGGACCGGGGCGCAACGCCGCGATGGTCATGCTCTCCGACCTCGGCGAGGACCCGGTGCGCGCGATGGCGCCGCGCCACACCGCCGTCAGGGCGAGCAGGACGCGATGATCGCTCCGGAGCTGACCGCATAATCATGCGCGTGCGTGCGGCCGTGACCATCCGGGACGTGGCCCGTCTGGCCGAGGTGCATCCGGGCACGGTTTCGCGGGCCCTGAACGAGCAGACCCGTGCCCTGGTCAATCCCGACACGGCCGACCGCGTGCTCCGCGTCGCCGAGGAACTCGGCTACCGGCCCAATCCGATCGCCCGCGGGCTCAAGACCAATCGCTCCTACACGGTCGGCGTCCTGATCCCTGACCTGACCAACCCCCTGTTCCCGCCGATTATGCGCGGGATCGAAGACGGGCTGGGCGAGGCGGGCTACACGTCGCTGATCGTCAACACCGACAACGATCCCGACCGCGAACGGCTCCAGATGGAGACGATGTACGCCCGGCAAGTGGACGGCTTCATCGCCGCCACGGCCCGCCTGGACACCGAGCTGCTCGCCGAGGCGGCCGCCGGGGGAGCGCCCGTGGTCCTCGTCAATCGCAGCCTCGAGGACGGATCGCTGCCGGCGGTGACCGTCAACGACCGCCAGGGCATCGCGCTGGCCGTCGACCACGTGGTGCAATTGGGCCACGGGCGGATTGGCCACGTCGCCGGTCCGCAGAACGTCTCCACCGGTCACCGCCGGCATCTCGGCTTTCAGGAGGCGATGGCGCACCACGGCCTCGACGCCCCGAAGTCGCAGATCTCGTTCAGCCGGGCGTTCACCGAGACCGACGGCGCGCGGGCGTGCGCGCAGCTGCTGGACCGCTCGCCCCAGGTGACCGCAATCGTCGCCGCCAACGACCGGCTGGCGATCGGCTGCTACGACGCGCTCGAGGCGCACGGGCTGCACTGCCCCGAGGACATCTCGATCACCGGCTTCAACGACATGCCGTTCATCGATCGGCTGCGACCGCCGCTGACCTCGGTGCGCGTCCCTCAGCGCGAAATCGGCACGGTCGCCGCCGGGCTTCTGCTCGGGCAGCTCAGTGACGAGGCACCCCCGCACGAGGAAATCCTGCTCGAGGCTTCGCTGGTGATCAGAGGCTCGACGGCGCCCCCCCGCGCCTGACGATGGCAGTAATCGACGCTCACGCTCACGTCATCGTGCCGGAGCTGCTCCGGGATCACGCTCCGGCGGAAACCTGGCGGCCGAGCGTTGGACGTAAGGGCGGTCAACAGGTGGTCTCGCTCGAAGGTCGCCAGATCACCTCGGCGGTCAAGGAGTTCGTCGAGCTCGACGTGATCCTGGCCGACCGCGCGGCGAGGGGCATA
>JBOGYN010000552.1:0-2076 GCA_050696855.1 Solirubrobacteraceae bacterium
TCCCGGGCTGCCACACCGGCCGGCTGCACCGGCAATCGACCGTCAGCAGCCCCGGAGCGCGCCACGTTCGGTTCAGCTTCAACCCCGCGACGTGCGCAAACGCGTTCCAGGACATACTGATCAATTCCCCGACCGCGCTGTGGCGCGCGCACGTCAAGCTGTACGGCCCCGGGTTCACCGCCGACCGCCAGCTCACTCGGCGAGTGCGCCAGGGGCGCCTCCGATCCGTCACCGTTGAGCTCATCGGCGATGACGCAGACCCGTTCAACAACCTACGACGCGTGCGAATGAGGATCTCGTAAAGGGTCTTCACACGGGGTTCTCGTATCGCCGCAGATTACGGGCGGGCAGGGTTCGGGATCTTCGCACGTGCCTAGGTAGGACTCGACCTCGTCGGCGGTGACCGCGCTTGTGCTTTCGCGTGAACGCGCTCGTCGCCAGGCAACCGCGAAACTCGGGGGCCATCGACTGCCGACCGGCAGAGCGGCACGTTCGGTTTCCTGTCCGGCTCGACCGAGGCTCACGAGTCCTTCGGCGTAAGCATCAGCGAAGCTGTCGGCCCGGACCTAAATGGACGCCGGTCTGCCCGTGGTGCTGGCGACTAGCGGTGCTCGGTGGCGAGTCGGAGTCCGAGGCCGATCAGTACGGTGCCGGTGATCCGGTCCATAACCGTGCGTACGCTCGGGCGCGTGATCGTGTCGATCAGGCGCGCGGCGAGCACGCAGTAGAGGGCGAGCCACGCGATCGTCATCGCGACGAACACCGCGCCGAGGATCAGCGAGGGCAGCAGCACCGGCCGTCCGGCGTCGACAAACTGCGGCAGCAAGCTAGTAAAGAAGATCCCGATCTTCGGGTTGGCCAGGTCGCTGAGCATGCCCTGGCGAAAGCCGGCCAGGCCGCCGGGCGTCGGCCGCCTGCGCACGGACGCCCCGCCGGCTACTGGAGTGCCATCGATTGGATGCCCCGCGGTGCGGAACGCCTGCACTCCGATCCAGATGAGGTAGGCGGCGCCGCCGAGCTTCAGCACTGTGAAAGCGACAGTGGAGGCCTTCAGCAACGAGGCGATCCCCACGGCAGCCGCGAGCGTCCACACCGACAGACCCCCACCGACTCCCAACGAGCTCGCCAGCGCGGTGCGGCGGCCGTGGAGCAGCAGATTCTTAGTGACGACCACGGTGTCGGGGCCAGGCAGGACGATCACGATCGCGGAGACCCCGACGAACACGAGAAAGTGGGTGATCACCCCATCAGTGTCGCAGGCGGATCGCCCACGGCGAGCGCCGACCGCCAGGCGCCAACGCGGGCGCTGTCATCGAGGCCGCGTCGCTCGCACGATCGCTTTCGGCTCCTCTCGTGAGCGGACCTGGCGAGCGCTTCGGCGACGATCGGCTGCTTCGATGCGGGGCCCACTTGCCGTGGTCTACGGTGCGCACTATGCGCGAGCAGGAACACGGCGAGCAGCACGGCGGCGCGGCGGCGCAAGCCGCCAAGTGGGATGCGAGGTACCGCGAGCGCGACGCAGCTATGTGGAGCGGGCGACCGAACGGGCGGCTCGTCGCCGAGGTCGTTGTTCTTACCTCGGGCCGAGCGCTGGACGTTGGGTGTGGCGAGGGCGCGGACGCGATCTGGCTCGCTCAGCGCGGCTGGACCGTCACCGCGATCGATGTCTCTGAGGTCGCTATCTGCCGGGCGCGGGAAGCTTCCCATGCGGCTGGGGCCTCCGTCGAGTGGATCTGCGGGGACGTCCTCTGGACACCGTTTTCGGCCGGGTCGTTCGACCTCGTGTCGATGCAGTACCCGGCGCTGCCCAAGGCCGCCGGCGAGGCCGCCGTGCGGGGATTGCTCGACGCAGTGCGCCCGAATGGTTTGCTGCTCGCCGTCTACCACGATCTCGACGACGAGCACGCCGAGCACATGAAGGCGCGAGGCGTCGACCCGGCAGACTATGTAGGTGCCGACGACCTGGGGCAGTTGCTCGACGACGACTTCATCGTCGAGCTACATGCGGTCGAGCCGCGGATTGACCCGCCGCCTGGCACATCGCATATCGACGACGTCGTCGTGCGCGCCCGGCGC
>JBOGYN010000553.1:0-8183 GCA_050696855.1 Solirubrobacteraceae bacterium
ATACCAAACCCATACGCACCCCGACGTTGCGATTGGCGTCCCGATGGGGAACGTGCCCTCGCGCTATCCTCAGGCCCAATGCGCGCACCACGTCATCCCTCAGACACCGCCCCTGGTAACTGAGAACTGCCTGCTCCGCAGCCATCATGGTCACACCTTCTTCGCCGGCGGTGCCGTGAAGCAGGGACAGAGCATTCACATCGCCGCCATTCTCGTGACAACCGCCGCCGCGGGCCCCAAGGCTCCGTAAGAGCGGCCGGTTCCCCTCAGCCGCTGGTCAGGGCCGGTTCCCGCGGGCCCTGGTCAGGCGAGGCGGTGGGCGGCAGCTCGTCGCGACTCAGGCCACCCCGGAAGTAGGAGGCGACCGCGGCGACCAGGCAGGCGACGATCGCGAACGCGAACGCCTCGTGCAGGCCGGTACGGAAGGGGGCCGAGATCAGGTGCGGGAAGAACGAGCGCCCGACCAGCAGGGCGTGGTTGGCCGGCGTCAGCGCCCCGAGCACGTGGGGACCGACCAGGTGCTGGATCGGGTTGTAGCCCAAGAAGGCGGCGAACAGGATCGAGACCGGGGGCAGGCGGGCGGCGTGGGCGGCCTGCTGGGCGCCGACCCCGTGGGCCTGGAGCCCGGCGGCCATCGTGTGCGGCAACGACGAGCCCAGGCCGATAATCATCAGCGTGAAGAAGATCCCGACCGAGAGCACCTGGGCCGAGTTCTGGAAGGTCTGGTTCATGCCGCCGCCGGCACCGCGGTCGCCGGGCGGCAGGCTGTTCATCACCCCGGCCCGATTGGGCGAGGCGAACATGCCCATCGAGACCCCGTTGAGGAACAGGACGGCGGCGAACAGCGGGTAGGGGAAGTTGATCGGCAGCAGGGTGAGCAGGACGAAGCTGAGCGCCGCCCCGAGCATCCCGCCGGTGGCAAAGGGCCGGGCACCGAAGCGGTCCGACAAAAAGCCCGAGGTCGGACCGGCGAGCAGCATCCCCAAGATCAAGGGCAGCATGTAGATGCCCGCCCACAAGGGGGTCTCGGTGAAGTCATAGCCGTGCTGGGGCAGCCAGATGCCCTGCAGCCAGATGATGAGCATGAACATCAGGCCCCCCCGGGCGACCGCGGACAAGAACGTGGAGAGGGTCCCGAAGGTGAAGGCGCGAATCCGGAACAGGGGCAGTCGGAACATCGGGTTGGCGACCCGCGATTCCACGATCGCGAAGCTGATCAGGGAGAGCACACCGGCGCCGAGCAGGACCAGGACGCGCGGGCTGCCACACCCGGTGGAGGCGTGGCCCGCGGGCCGGATGCCATACGTGACCGCGACCATGATCAGGATCAGGCCAACTGCGAAGGTGAGGTTGCCGGCCCAGTCGACCGGGGCCCGCTTGGGCTTGGAGCGCTCCTCGAGCTTGAGGTAGGCCCACACGGTCCCGAACAGGCCGACGGGAACGGAGATGAGAAACACCATCCGCCAGCTGATCGGAGCGAGCAGGCCTCCGAGGATGAGCCCCACGAACATGCCGCTGACCCCGACGATGTTGTTGATTCCCAGCGCCATGCCCCGCTGGTTGGCCGGGAACGCGTCGGTGATGATCGCCGCCGAGTTGGCCAGCAGGCAGGCGGCGCCGATTCCCTGTACGACCCGGAAGACGATCAAGAACAGGGCGCCGGCGCGGCCGGTCAGCCAGTCGACCGTGAGCACCAGCGAGGCGACGGTGTAGATGATGAACCCCAGGTTGTAGATCCGCACCCGCCCGAACATGTCCCCGAGCCGGCCCAGGCTGACGATCAGCACGCTGGAGACGACGAGGAACCCGAGAATCATCCACAGCAGGTAGAAGCTGTTGGAGGGGACCAGCGGATCGAGCTGGATGCCCCGAAAGATGCTCGGCATCGCGATCAGGGTGATCGACGCGTCGAGCGTGGCCAGCAGCACGCCCAGCGTGCAGTTGGAGAGCGCGATCCACTTGTAATTGTCCGACGCTCCGTCGACGGGAGCGCGCCCATTGGCTGCCGCGGCGCCCGCGTGAGCGGAGTTCGCCGCTACTCGGACGGCGTTGTCAGTGCGAGCGCCGGACAGGCGCAGGGCTAACCGGCCTCTCGCACGAGCTCGGGCTCAGGGGGGGAGCCGATCCCGGGTTCCGGACCGGCCTCGCTATTGACCTCAGGCTTGCGCTGCCCCGTCGCGACGCCCGCTGGAACCAGGGTCCCGGCGATCATCGCCACCGCGAGCAAGGCCGCCTCGAGTGCGAAGGACTCAGTGAAGCCGGTCACGGTCGGCAGGCCATGGGCGACGTGGTTGGCGATCAAGGTGGCCACGATCTGGCCGCCCAGCGCTCCGCCGAGGGTTCGCATGACGGTGTTCATGCCGGTCGCGGCCCCGGTCTGTTCCGGCGGCACGGCCTGCACAATCAGGTTGCCCAGCGCAGAGAAGGCCAGTCCGATGCCGATGCCCAGCAACGCGGCGCTGATCATTAAGTCGTACGGATGCCCGTGGGCGACGACGAGCCACCCGAAGGCCACCGCGGTCACACCGGCGCCGACGATCAGCGCCAGCCTGGAGCCGAACCGCCGCGCGACGCGACCGGCGAAGGTCCCGAGCAAGCTCATCAGGAACGCCGAGGGCAGCAGGTACAGACCGGATGTGACCACCGATGCGCCAAAGCCAAACCCGGTGCTCGTGGGCAGCTGGGCGAACTGAGGGAAGACCAGGAACGAGGCGTACATGCCGGCGCCCAGCAGGAACGCGACCAGGTTGGTGGTCCACACCCCGCGAACCCGCATCATCGTCATGTCGATCAGGGGCTCGGCGCTGTGCACCTCGACCGCAACCCAGGCCAGGCAACCGACCACGCCGACGGCGAGCAGCCCCAGCGTTCGGGCCGACCCCCAGCCCCAGGTGATCGTCTCCGAGATGGCGATCAGCACGCACGAGAAGCCCACCGTCATCAGCGCCGCGGCGAGCCAGTTGACCCTCCCGGGAACCCGCACCGGCGATTCGGGGACGAACTTCCAGGTGGCGAACACGGCGATGACCGAGAACACGAGCGGGATCCAGAACAGCCAGTGGTAGTTGAGGTGCTCGACGATCACGCCGCCGAGGACGATGCCGACCCCGCCGCCGACGCCCAGGATCGAGGACAGCAACCCGATGCTGCCGGCCACCCGGTCACGCGGGAACTCGTCGCGAACGATCCCGAAGGCGAGCGGGAAGATGCCGCCCCCCGCCCCCTGGATGACACGGCCAACGATCATCAGTCCCAGCGAAGTCGCGAGCGCCGAGATCAGCGTCCCGAACGCGAGCATGACCAGCGTCACGAGCAGCAGCCGCTCCTTGCCGTACATGTCACCCAGGCGCCCGAGGATCGCGGTGCCGACCGAGGCCGACAGCAGGTACCCGGTCAGCAGCCAGGTCACCCCGGTCTCGTTGGTGTGCAGGCTGTGCTGCAGCGGCGTCAAGGCCGGGATCACGGCCGAGCTCAGCATCGAGTAGGCCAGGCCGGCCAGTGAGACGACGGCCAGGATCAGATTGGGGTGGATGCGCTGTTCGCTGGCGCCGGCAGTTGACACGGCCGGGTACTCTAGCGGAATGATCATTCCGCTCTCACCCTCAGAGGCTCCCGCTGCATCGGCGCGGTGCTGGGCGACGCTCTCTCCCGAGGCCAAGTGCGAGCGTCTGCTTACCGCGGCCGGTGAGGTCTTCGCCGTCCGCGGACTCGAGGCCCCGATGAGCGAGGTGGCGGCGGCCGCCGGGTCGGGAATGAGCAGTGTCTACCGGCGCTTTGAGTCCAAGCACGAGCTGCTGGCGGCCCTTGTGGTCAGGCGCCAGGAGCAGGTCGCGGCGGCCGCGCGCACGGCACAGGAAAGCCCCGGCGACCGCTGGTCGGCGCTCCGGACGATGCTGCGCTCGCTGGTCGAGGGTCAGTCCGCGGACACGTTCATGGGCGAGGCCCGGGCCCGGGTGGCTGACCATCCCGACGTCCAGGCTGCCACCGAGCGGACGGCGGCGGCGCTCGAGGCGCTGCTCGCGGCGGCCCGCGCCGAGGGCCGGCTGCGCGCTGACGCGACGACGCTCGACCTGCGGCTGCTGTTCGCGGCCACGCGCGCCGCCAAGCAAGTGGAACCGGGGCAGTGGGCGCGGATGCTCGAGCTGATGCTGGACGCGCTCGAGGCCCGACCGCCTCGACCCTGAGAGCGAACCCACCGCGGCGGTGACCGGCGCCCAATATTGTTGCGCTCAGTTCCCTGGCGAGAGGAGAGAGACCGTGAAGATCCGGGCCGCCGTGCTCGAGGCGTTCGGCCAACCGCTGAATGTCACCGAGGTCGATCTGGCCGAGCCGCGGGCCGGCGAGGTACTCGTCCGGTTGCAGGCGTGCGGTGTCTGCCACACCGACCTGTACACCGCTTCGGGCGTCGATCCCTCCGGATACGCGCCGACCGTGCTCGGACACGAGGGCGCGGGCGTGGTCGAGCGGATCGGCGAGGATGTCACGAGCCTCGCCCCGGGTGATCAGGTCGTGACCCTGTTCTCGCCCCAGTGCCGCGAGTGCGTGCACTGTCTCAGCCCCCAGACCAACCTGTGCCTGGCGATACGCGAGCAGCAGAACCTCGGTTACCTCCCGGACGGGACCGCCCGGCTCTCGCGCGACGGACAGCCGATCCGTCACTTCATGGGCACGAGTACGTTTGCCGAGTACACGGTGATGCCCGAGATCGCCCTGGCCAAGGTCTCGCCCGAAGCGCAACCCGACCACTCCTGCCTGTTTGCCTGCGGGCTCTCCACTGGTCTCGGTGCGGCGATGAACACGGCTCAGGTCTCGGCGGGGTCGACGTGCGTCGTCTTCGGGGCCGGGATGGTCGGGCTGGGGGCGGTGGCCGGCTGCCGGCTGCAGGGCGCCGAGCGAGTCATCTGCGTGGACATGTCGCAGGAGCGCCTCGCACTGGCCCGGGGCCAGGGTGCGACCGACACCTGGGTCGGCGGCCCCGACGTCGTCTCGCGCGTGCTCGAGGAGACCGGCGGCTTCGGCGCCGACTACACCTTCGAGGCGACCGGGCTGGTGGCGGTCATGCGTCAGGCTGTGGAGGCGGCCCGGATGGGCTGGGGCCTGTGCACGGTCGCGGGCGTGGCTGGTAAGGGCGAGACCCTGGACATCATCCCCCGCCTGCTGATCACCGGCCGGCGCGTGTGCGGCTCCTCGTTCGGCGGCGTCAAGGGACGCGACCAGGTCCCGGAGCTCGTCCAGCTCTACCTCGGTGGCCAGCTCGACCTCGACCCGTTCATCTCGCACCGGATCACGCTCGACGAAGTCAACCGCGGCTTTGAGCTGATGGAGCGCCAGGACGGGATCCGCAGCGTCATCTCGTTCTGACCGCGATGCGCCGCCTGTGGACCTCTGGGGTGGGACGAGCGCGGCTGGCCAAGCGAATCGTCGCCCTCCTCACGGAGTCAAGGGCCCTGTTGCTGCTCGCCACCGCCACCGCGGTGCTGCAGTCAGCGCTGTTCGTTCCGATCGCGCTGGTCGTCCGTCACATGTTCGACGTGGAGATCCCGCACCGACGCACGGGCTCGATCATCCTCAGCGGTGTCCTGATCCTCGGTCTTTATGCCGCCACGGCCGGGCTCAGCTACGTGACCAGGGCGGCGGCGGCGCGAACCACCGCGGGGATCAGTGCCCGGCTGCGGCTGGACCTGCTGGCCAAGGTGTACGCGCTTCCCCAGAGCTGGCACGACCGGCGGCGAGCCGGGGAGGTGCACTCGGTCCTCGTCCGCGACCCGGAGCGAATCGAGGCGATGCTGTCCTCGGTGGCCGGAGCGGTGCTGCCGGCGGTGCTGGTCGGCACATGCCTGGTCGTCGTGGCCTGTGTGGTCAGTCCGAGGCTGTTTTTGACCGAGGTCGTGGTGGTCCCGCCGCTGCTGGTGGGAGCCCGCTTTCTGGCCGCCAAGCTGCGCCGCAGTGTGCAGGCCTGGGCGGCCTCATCGCGCCGCTATAGCGCCGAGGCCCAGTTGCTGCTCAGAGCGATGGTGAGCACCAAGGTCGCCGGCGCCGAGCGGTGGGAGCTCGAGCAGCGCGCGCCGGGAGCGCGCGAGCTCGCCGAGCGCTACCGGGCGCTGGGCTCGGCCGCCGCCGGTTTTCACGCGCTCCAGAACGCCGTGGCCGCCGCCGCCGGGACCGCGGTGCTCGTGGTCGGGGGCCTGGGCGTCGCGCAGCACACGATGACCCTCGGCCATCTCCTCGCCTTCTACGCCGTTCTCGGCCTACTGCTGCGCCAGCTGCACGCGGCGAGCTTTCAGTCCGACACGATGGTCATCGGCCTGCAGTCGCTCGCTGACGTCGATGCCCTGCTGGCTCGGCACGAGGAGGATGCGTATGGAGACCATGGTCGGACCATCACCTTTCGAGGCGGCGTCGCGGTCCGGGGGGTCAGCTTTGCCTACGAGGACGAGCCGGTCCTGACCGAGGTCAGCTTCGCCCTGTCCCCCTCGGAGCACGTCGCCCTGATCGGTCCCAACGGAGCCGGTAAGAGCACGGTCGTGAACCTGCTGCTCGGCCTCTATCAGCCCGGCCAAGGGGAACTGCGCGCCGACGATGCCCCCTATTGCCAGCTCAACGTTTCCGACCTGCGCCGTCAGGTGGGGGTCGTGTTGCAGGACCCGGTCCTTCTCCCTGGGACCCTGAGCGAGAACATCGCCTACTCCCGGCCCGAGGCCTCGGCGGCTGAAATTCGCGCCGCCGCGCAGGCGGCGACGGCCGCCGACTTCATCGAGGCCCTCCCCGACGGGTACGCGACCGTGATCGGCGACGAGGGTACCGGCCTTTCCGGGGGGCAGCGCCAGCGGGTTGCCATCGCTCGCGCCCTGCTCGGCGCGCCCGCTCTACTGATCCTCGACGAGCCGACGACCTATCTCGATCAGGCCGCGGTCACGGCTCTGATGGCGAGGCTGATGGCGTTGCCTCAGGCCCCGACGGTTCTGCTGGTGACTCACGATCCTGACGTGGCCGGACACGTTGAGCGGGTGATCGAGTTGCGCGACGGTCAGATCGTGGGCGACCGCCCGCAGTGCGTGGCGCCCGCAGCGCTGCGACTGATCGCCGGAGCATCCTCGCCGGGGGACGCAGCCCCAGGATCACAACCGCCTGGGCAGCGGCCAGCAGCGCCATAGCCGCCGGCCGGGCCCCATGTTCGGCCAGCCGGTCGCGCACTCCCCGGGCGCCCCGCCACAGGGCCCGGGCCGAGGGGGCGCTTACGCCGGGCGACTCGCCGTGCAGCCAGTAGCGCAGTACCGGCTCCCGGGTGAACGCGATCGGGCCCTGAATGGCCAGTGCCGTGGCGAGCGCCCAGTCCTCCCCGCTGGAGCTGTCGGGGTAGCCGCCGGCGCTCCGCACCGCGGCGGTGCGCATGATCGCGCAGCCCTGGATGGACATCACCGGCCAGGTCGCATTGGTCCAGGCGAGCAGGGCCGGCACGCGAGTCAGCGCCGCACAGATCGACCGGGGCAGACGATGGACGGCGCCGCTTCCCTCGACGATGCGCCCGACGAAGACGCTGCAGGCCGGATGCCGGTCAAGACCGCTGATCAGGCAGGTCAGTCCCCCGTCAAGCAGGACGTCGTCGGCGTCCAGGAAGACCACATACTCGGTCTGGGTGGCCGCGAGTCCCAGGTTGCGGCTCGCACCCCTCGACAAGCGGCTGGTCGAGCGCACGATCTCGGCGCCCTCGAGCTCGGCGAGCGCCGGCTCGCTCGCGTTGTCGATCACGAGGATCCGGACCGTCGTGTCGGTCTGCGCACTGGCCACCGCTTCTCCCACCACGCTGGCGTAGCGTCCCCAGACGGGGATGACGACCGTCACCCGGCCGGCCGGGGAGGCGAGGGCGGTCATGGCCGGCGGTCGAAGCGGGCGAGCCGGTAGCGAGCCTCGACCACCTCGTGGGTCAAGGCCAGCCGGGTGTTGCCCCGCAGGAGATCGTGGACTTGGTCGCCCGACAGGGGCGCCCGCGGTGTGGGTCGCCCCCGGGACCAGAGCCGTCGGCCTGTGAGCAACCGCACCGCGGCGGCGCGCCGGCGAGGCGCGGGGCGAAAGTGAACGGCGATCATCGTCCCGCCCGGCGCGAGCTGAGCTTCGATCCGGTGCAGCGTTTGCAGCAGCAGCTCTGCCCCGAGGTAGAAGAGAACCTCGGAGCAGACCACGAG
>JBOGYN010000554.1:0-14844 GCA_050696855.1 Solirubrobacteraceae bacterium
GTAGAGGACGATGATCGCGAGCATCGGCGTGAAGTCAAAGCCGCCCATCGTCGGCAGCAGCCGGCGGAAGATCCGCAGGTAGGGCTCAGAGACATCGCGCAGGAAACCGAGCACGAGATCGGTCCAGCGCGAGTACGGCAGCCGCACGCCGAACGAGAGCATCAGATTGACCAGCAGGTAGACGAACAGCAGGACGATGTAGACCGTGAACAGGGCGCCCACGTAGTTGGCGATGTCGGTCCGGGTCGTGGCGAGCGCGAGCATCAGTGGGGATCGCAGACGCTGTCGGCGGCCGCCTGGAAGGCGCCGCGGACCCCGGCGCGCTCGAGGGCATCGAGGCCCCGGGCCGTGCTCCCGCCCGGCGAGGTGACTTCCCGGCGCACGGTCAGGGTGTCGTAGTCACGGGCGGCGAGGAGGGCGGCGGTGCCAGCCATCGTCTCAGCCACCAGGCGTCCGGCCAGGGCGGGCTTGAGCCCGTGGCGGACGGCAGCGTCGACCTGGGCCTCGGCCAGCAGAGCCTGGTAGGCCGGCCCGACCCCCATCACGGCGGTGGCCGCCGAGAGCAGCCGTTCCGGGATGGTGACCACCGAGCCCAGGCGCTCGAGCAGCGTGATGACGTCCATCTCGATTGCCGCGTCGACCCCGGCCGCGGGCGAATAACAGACGATCCCCTGGCGAACTTCGACCGGCGTGTTGGGCATCAGACGGAAGACCGGGCGGCCGGCATAGGCCGCGCTCAGCGCCTCGGTGCTGATCCCGCCGAGCACCGAAGCGACCGCTGTGGCATGACTCCCGATCTCCCGGGCGACGTCCTCGAACTGAGCCGGCTTGTGGCACAGAATCACGAGATCGGCCCCCGAGGCCACCTCGACGTTGCTGGCCGCTCGCCCGCCCAGCTCCTCCGCGAGCGCCGCCGCGCGGCCCGAGCCGCCGTCTGAGCACAGGACCGGTTCCCCCCAGCCCCGGGCCATGGCGCGCGCCATGTTCCCCGCTCCGATGAACCCGACTTGCATGCCAGGAAATCTACCGGCGCCGCGCGCCCGCCCTCGGCGTCGGCGTCAGGACTGGTTGAAAAAGCCCTTCTCGACCAGCCGGGCCCGCTCTTCGGCGGAGACCTCGACGTTGCGCGGAGTGAGCAGAAAGACCTTGTCGGCGATGCGCTGCATGCCTCCGTCCAGGGCGTAGGTGAGGCCGCTGGAGAAGTCGATCAACCGCTTTGACAAGTCGGTGTCGGTGCTCTGGAGGTTGAGAATCACCGGGATCGTGTCCTTGAACTTGTCGGCCACGTCCTGGACGTCGTTGAAGCTCTTGGGGGCGACGAAGTGTACCCGGACATCGCCGCCGCCGCGACCGTTGGCCACCCGGCCGGCGCCGCCCACAGCGCGCAATGAGGTCGTCCGGCGCTCGGCGCTGGAATCGTCGGCGAAGATGTCATCGATCTCGTCGCGCCGCCGGCGCGAGCTCAGCTTGCGCACGTTGGGGCGCTCACGGTAGGAGTCCTGGAGATCGACCTCCGGCTCGCTGTAGGGCTCGATCTCCTCGTCCTCGTAGATGTCATCCTCGGCCAGACCGAAGTAGACGAGCGTGCGATGCCATGTATCTCTAAAGGCCATAGTGCGTCAGGGGTTCGCGCAGTGGCGGTGATTCCCTGCCCGGGATTATGGCGCGCCGGCGTACAGGATTGTCCCCAGGCGCACGATTGTCGCCCCCTCGGAGACCGCGACGAGATAGTCCTGGCTGGTGCCCATCGACAGCTGGCGCAGCCCGTGAGCCTCCGCGAGGCGCCGCAGCGCCCCGAAGTGGGGGCGATTGCTCTCGGGGTCCGGTGCCAGCGGCGGCATCGTCATCAGCCCCACCACGGCCACCGGGCAGCGGTCCAGAAACTCGGGCAGCTCGGCCGGTACGACCCCGCCCTTGTCATCCTCTCCGGCCACGTTGACCTCGATCAGGATCTGGGTTTCGTCAGTCGCGTGCTTGGCGAGCTGGGCGAGGACCGAATCGGTGCAAACCGAGTGGATATAGCGCACACGCGGCACCACGTCCTTGACCTTGCGGCTCTGCAGATGGCCGATGAAATCCCAGGTGAACGCCCCCGGGAGGCCTTCCGCCTTGCGCTCGAGCTCCTGGGCGCGGTTCTCGCCCACCAGGGTCACGCCGGCCTGCGCGAGCGCGGCCAGCTCCTCCAGCGCCACGTATTTGACCGCGGCCAGAATCTCGACCGAGTCGGGATCGACACCGGTGCCGGCGATCCGCTCCCGCACCCGCTCCAGGTTGGTACGCACCCGGTCGGCGGTCAGGCCGCGGATCAGATCAACCATGCGATCCCCGCCTGGCGCCCGGTGACGCCCTGGTCGCGGCGATGGGAGAAGAACAGCGCCGGATCAGAGCAGATCGTGCACAGGCCGAGCTCGTGAATCGTCGCCACCCCCGCCGCCTCGAGGTCGTGGCGGGCGATCGCCGGCAGGTCGAGGTTGGCGCCTTGGTGCACGTGTTCGGGGCGGTCGGCGAAGGCGGCGTGGACCTCCTCCCCCACCACGTAGCAGCACGACCCCGCGCCGGGGCCGACGGCGGCGCTCAATGGTCCCTCCGCGCCGGCCGCCCGCAGCGCTGCCACCCCGGCGGCGATCACCCCGCCCGCCATTCCTCTCCAGCCGGCATGCAGCATCGCCACCGCGCCGGCGCCGGTCACGGCGATGGCCAGGCAGTCGGCGGTCAGCACGGCCGGTGCCAGGCCCGGATGCACGGTGAACTGTCCATCGGCAGGCGAGAGCGAGCCGGGCTCGGCCGCGGAGTCGCGGGCCCAGCTCGTGGGGTCCAGCTCGCGGACCTCAGCGCCGTGGACCTGGAAGCTGAAGCCCAGCGCGACCTCGAGTCGCGCCCCGAGCACCGCGCGGTTGCGGGCCACCGCGTCGGGTGGATCGTTGGTCAGCCGGCCCAGGTTGAGGCTCGCGTAGGGACCGCGCGAGCAGCCACCGCGCCGCGTGGTGAACAGCACGCGGGCGCTCGGCAAGTCCACCGCAAAGTGCTCGTCGAAGCCGTAGAAGGGATCAGGCGGGGTGGTCGTGGCCATGAGCTCTGATCGGGGCCGGGCCATCTCCTGGTCAGGCTAACGCTGCCTTGAGCGCTTCGGCGAGTTCGGCCGCTCGCCCCCGGGCGCGGCCGTCGAGCTTCGCGGCCAGCGCCGCGCGCAACCCGGCACCGATCGCCGGCCCCCGGGCGACGCCCGCCGCCAGCAGGTCCTCCCCGTCGATCTCGAGCGAGACGAGGCGCCACTCGTCCAGCCAACGCCGGGCAGCTCGCTCCCCGCCAACCGGCCGCCGCGCAGCGACACCGCCGGCCAGCGCCACCGCCTCAACCGGGGCCGCCCCCACCGCGGCCGCCACCGCCGAGCCCGTTGGGGCCCCAGCGAGCGCGTCGGCGAGCGCGGGCGCCCGAAGCGCGGCCTCCCGGATGACTTCGCGACTCGGGGCGGGAAAGGCCAGCCGGGCGAGCATCTGATCCCGGTCAGACGATGGCATCCCGAGCGCCGCGGCCGCGATCACCAGCGCGGCTCGGTCGCCGTCGCCGGGGAGCAGCTCCAGCGCGCGCCGCGCGGCCTCGGGCTGGGCGAGGCCGAACCCCGGAGCCACGGCGGAGTCGAGTCCCAGCGACCCCAGCGCGGCGAGTGCGGCGATCGGGTCGGCTTCGCCGGCGGCTAGGCGCAGCTCGGCGCCGAGGCGGTTGCCGCTCACGGTTTCCAGGGCGCCGGACGCGACCGCGGCCTCCGCGAGGCCGCGCGTGGCGGTTTCGACTTCAAATCCGAGCCGACTGGCGTAGCGGCTCAGGCGCAGCAACCGCGTCGGGTCATCGAGAAAGCTGGCCGGGTGCAGGACCCGAAGCTGCCCCGCGGCCAGGTCCTCAAGCGCGTGCTCGGCGGCGAGCAGCCGGCCCCGCGCCGGGCCGAACAGGCCAAGGGCGATCGCGTTGACCGTGAAGTCCCGACGACGCAGATCGGTGGCCAGATCGGCGGGTGCCACGACCGGCAGGGCACCGGGACGCTCATAGGTCTCGCTGCGCGCTCGGGCCAGGTCATAGACAAAGCCGTCTCGGCTGATGGTTGCCGTTCCGAACCGTTCGAACTGGCGCCGCTCCCCGGCCAGGGCGAGAACGACCGGCTCGAGGTCGCCCTCGACCACGAGATCGAGCTCGCGGGGCTCACGCCCCAGGACCAGATCCCGGACCGCGCCACCCACCAGGTGAACGTCGGCAGACCCGGACCGCAGCCGCGCGTCCAACGGGTGCGCGGCGGCCAGCGCTTGGAAGCGCTCGAGCAGGCGGACGGGATCAGAGGTCAGCACACGAGCCATGATCGCGCTCGGCGCGCTCGAATGCTCGCTACTACCATGCTCGCCATGCCGAGTCCCGTTCCGCGGCGACCGCTGCGACGCGGGCTCCTCGCAGCGGCGGTCGTCCTGGTCGTGGCCGGGGGCGTGGTGGCCTTTGTGCTCCTTCACGCCCCGGGCAACGTCTCCCACCCCAGCCTCCAGTTCACCTCGCCCGTGACCACGGCGACGACCACGACCACCACGCCCAAGAAGTTGCGCAAGGTGGTCGACAACTTCTCATGGCCGTGGTACGGCTTCGACGCCGGGCGCACACGCAATTTCGCCGCCCCGGCGCGTCTGCACCCGCCGGTGCATGTCGGCTGGCGCTTTCAGAACGGGGCGCTGCTCGAATTCTCACCCGTGATCTACCACGGCACCCTGTTCGTTCTCGGTGACGACGGACTGGCCCGCGCGCTCAACGCGGCCACCGGGCGCGTGCGCTGGTTCAGGCATGTGGGCACGCTGGCCGCCGCCTCCCCGGCCGTGGCCGGCCGGGACGGGTTGGTAGTCATGCCGGTGCTCTCGGTCAGCCACCACAGCCAGGTGCCGGGCGACGGCGCCTTTGTCGCGCTCTCGATCAAGACCGGCCGGGTGGTCTGGAGACACCCGATTGCAGCCGGCAGCGAGTCCTCCCCGATCGTGCACGGCCATACCGTCTACTTCGGCGATCAGAGCGGCACGCTGTCCGCCCTGCGTCTGCGCGACGGGCACGTCGACTGGACCTATCACGCCAGCGGCGCGATCAAGGGCGGGCCGGCGCTGGTCAACGGCGTCTTGTACTTCGGGGACTACTCGGGCCGCGCCTACGCAGTCCGGGCTGCCAACGGACACCAGGTCTGGGCGGTGGGGACCAACGGAGCTCGCTTCGGCTTTGGTTCGGGTCAGTTCTACGCCACCCCCGCGGTCGCCTTCGGCCGGGTCTACCTGGGCAACACCGATGGCCGCGTGTACTCGTTCGGGGCCCGGAACGGTGCCCTCGCCTGGGCCACGGGCACGGGCGCCTACGTGTACGCGTCGGCGGCGGTCGCCGATCCGCCTGGACTCGGACCAACCGTCTACGTCGGCTCCTACGACGGCAGCTTCTACGCCTTCAACGCCCGCTCCGGAGCGGTGCGCTGGACCCACCCCGCCGGCGGGCGGGTTTCCGGCGCGGCAACCGTGATCGGCAACGTCGTCTATTTCTCGGCGCTGCGCATCCGCAGGACACTCGGTCTCGATGTCGTCACCGGACGCCCGGTTTTCTCCTTCCCAGACGGCGATTTCACCCCGATGGTGGCCGATTACCACGCGTTGTACCTAGACGGCTACAACATGATCTACCAGCTGCTGCCGGGGGCAGCGAAGCGCAGACCCGCGCCGGTCCGCCACCGGCGGGCTCGCCCGCACCACGCCCGGCGCTCCGCCCGCGTCAAGCACCACCGCAGCAACGCCAGACATCACGCGCGCAAGCACACGACCCGATCGCGACGCGGCCGCAAATAACCGCTCCGCGACGGACGCTCCACGCAGCTTGCTATCATTATACGTCTATGCGTTGTCGTAGTGGAAGTCATTGTCAGTCTCCGGCCGAAAAGGGCCGCCGGTTCTGTGCCGAGCACGCGGCTGAGCTTGATCGCATGCGCGAGGAGCTCAAAGATGCCGCGGCCGCCCGTATCGGTCGTGGTCGACCGAAGCGGTCCTCCACGTGTTGCCGCCCGGGCTGTTATGAGCCTCGGGTTCCGCCTGCCGCGTACTGCGATACGTGCGCAGCGGCTGGCTACGTCGAAGAAGCCGCCTAACCGCGGCGCCGACCGGCGCGACTCAACATAACCGCATCACTGGCCGGTTCGGCACGGGCAAGCTGCTCGTGGTTTCGGGCAGCCGCTCATGCGGGACTGAACGGACGCACGGCCACGCCGGCGTCGGCCAGGTACTGCTTGACCTCGGCCACCGTGTGATGGCCATAGTGGAAAATTGAGGCGCACAGCACGGCGTCGGCGCCCGACCGTAGGGCGTCGCTCAGGTGAGCCAGCTGACCCGCCCCACCCGAGGCGATCACCGGGACGCTCGTTGCGGCAGCCACGGCCTCGGTCAGCGCCAGGTCGTAGCCAGAGCTGGTGCCATCGCGATCCATGCTGGTGACCAGGATCTCGCCTGCCCCCCGCTGCACCCCGTCCGCCGCCCAGGCCACGGCATCGCGCCCCGTCGGGGTTCGGCCGCCCGCCAGATAGGCCTCCCAGCCGTCCGCCGCCCGGAGCTTGGCGTCGATCGCGAGCACCACGCACTGGGCGCCGAAGGTCGCCGCCAGTTCATCGATCAGCTCGGGCCGGGCGAGCGCGGCCGAATTGACTGAGACCTTGTCGGCCCCGGCGTCGAGCACCGCCTGGGCGTCGCCGACCGAGCGAATCCCGCCGCCGATCGTGAACGGGATGAAGACCTCGTCCGCCGCGCGTCGGGCCAGCTCGACCACGGTTTCACGCCGATCGGAGGTGGCGGTGATATCGAGCAGCACCAGCTCGTCGGCTCCCGCCGCGTCGTAGCGCGCGGCCAGCTCGACGGGGTCGCCGGCATCGCGCAGGTCCACGAAGCCGATGCCCTTGACGACGCGGCCACCGCTGACGTCCAGGCACGGGATCACCCGCTTGTAGTGCATCAACCGCCCAGGGCCGCTTGACCGGCGTGCACGTCGAAGCGACCCTCATACAGGGCCTTGCCGACGATCACCCCGGTCAGGTTGACCTGGCGCAGGGCGGCCAGCGCGCCGAGATCCTCAGCAGTGGAGATCCCGCCCGAGTACACGAACGTCCCCCGAACCACCGCCGCCACCCGGCGGACGTCCTCCAGATCGGGTCCACTGAGCATGCCGTCGCGCTCGATGCTCGAGTAGACGAACTTCGTCACGCCGCGGCGCCCGAGGGTCTCGAACACCGCTTCCACGGGGATTTCGGTCTGCTCGGTCCAGCCCGCGGCGGCCAGCCGGCCCCCGCGCGCGTCGACCGACACCACCACGCGGTCGCGATGTCGAGCCACGGTCTCGTCCAGAAAGTCCTGGTCGCGGAAGGCGGCCGTGCCCAACACCACCCTCGTCGCCCCGGCCTCCAGGGCGGCGTCGACGGCCTCGGCGCTGCGCAATCCGCCGCCGACCTGGACCGGGACACCGACCCCGGTGGCGATCCGCCGCACGTGCTCGAGATTGGCGGGCACACCACCCTGCGCCCCGTCGAGATCGACCACGTGCAGCCCGCGCGCGCCCGCCTGGACCCAGCGTTGGGCGGCGTCGAGCGGATCGGCATCGTAGACCGTCTTCTGATCGAAGTCCCCCCGCCGCAGCCGGACCGCCTTGCCGTCGAGGATGTCGATCGCCGGCAGGAGGATCATGTGTGCAGGGCAGCCCGGTCGGCCGGGACCGTTGCCGCGCGGCACAGTCCGGTGAAGCCCGCGAGCATGCGCAGACCGGGCCCGGAGGACTTCTCGGGGTGAAACTGGACGCCGAGCACCGAGCCGCGGGCCACGATGCTGGCGAAGCGCTCGCCGTACTCGGTGCTGCCGACTACGTCGCTGGCTTCGCTCGGGCGCCCCGCCAGAGAATGCACGTGGTAGAACGCACAGCCCGCTTCCGGTAGGCCAGCGGTGAGCGGCGAAGGCCGCTCGAAACGAACCTCGTTCCAGCCGATGTGCGGAACTCTCAGGCCCCGGGCCGCGAGTGGTGTCACGGCGCCGGGGATCAGACCCAGGCCCGGGGTGGCCCCGAACTCCTCCGAGCGCTCGAACAGGACCTGCATCCCCAGACAGATCCCCAACAGCGGCCGCCCCGACCCCGCCACCGCGCGCAGCACCGCGTCCAGGCCGAGTGCCTCGAGGTTGCGCATCGCGAGGGGAAAGGCCCCGACCCCGGGGACGACGACCCCATCGGCGGCCTCGATCTGGGTGGGGTCGCGGGTGATCTGCGCCTGGGCGCCGACGTGCTCGAGCGCCTTCTGGACCGATCGGCGGTTCCCCATCCCGTAGTCGACGATCGCGATCTGCGGCGGCGAGCTCATGACAGGGTCCCCTTGGTGCTGGGCACGCCGTGCTCGCTCGGATCGATCGTCACCGCCATACGCACAGCTCGGGCCACCGCCTTGAAGGCGGCCTCGATCATGTGGTGGGCGTTGGTCCCCGCCTCCACCGTTACGTGCAGCGTCAGCTTGGCGTTGGCGGCCAGGGCGCGAAAGAACTCCTCGCTCAGCTCGTGGTCAAAGTTCCCAATCGCCCCCGCGGGGAGCGTGGCTGTGAAGGCACACAGCCCCCGGCCCGAGATGTCGATCACGCACGAGGCCCGCGACTCGTCCATCGGCACCGTCGCCTGCCCGAAGCGGGTGATCCCCACCCGATCACCCAGGGCACGATCGAGCGCTTGACCGAGGCAGATCCCCACATCCTCGACGGTGTGGTGGGCCCCGGTTTCGAGGTCTCCCGACGCGCGCAGCTCGAGGTTCATGCGCCCGTGGCGGGCGAGCAGATCGAGCATGTGATCAAGGAAGCCGACCCCGGTGGAGCGCTCGCCCCGCCCGTCGCCGTCGAGCTCGAGGGTGAGCTCGACCTCGGTCTCGCCGGTCTTGCGTTCGATCTGGGCGCTGCGCGTCATCGCGAGCCATTGTCGCGAATGCGCGCCTCCAGCGATTGAGCGTGGAGCTCAAAGCCCTCGGCGCGCGCGATCGGGGCCGCTGCGCGGGCCAGGCCGGCCGCGCCGTCGCCGATTCGGACCTCGGTGAAGCGGCGCCGGAAGTGCATCGGGGAGAGCGCAGACGCAAACCGACCGGCGCCGTTGGTCGGCAGCACGTGGTTGGCGCCGGCGACGTAATCCCCAAAGGCGGTCCCGCTCTCGGCGCCGATCAGGACCGAACCCGCCGTCGTGACCCGCCCGGCGAGCTGCTCGGCCTCGGGTCCGGCCAGCTGTAGGTGCTCGGGGGCAAAGGCCTCGGCGATGGCCGCGGCCTGCTCGAGCTCTGAGACCCGCACCAGGCGAGCCACGGCGCCGGTCTCCTCACCCTCGGCGAGGCGCCCGGCCAGCGTCTGGAGGAGTTCGTCGGAGGTCGAGATTCCCACCACCATTGACCCGGGGCCGTGCTCGGCCTGGGCCAGGAGATCCAGGGCCAGCGGCTCGGGGTCGCCGCTGCCGTCAGCGATCAGGACGAGGTCGCTGGGGCCGGCGAAGCCATCGATCCCCACGTGGCCGAATACCTGGCGCTTGGCCTCCTGGACGTAGAGGTTGCCCGGCCCGACGATCACATCCACGGCGGTCACGGTCTCGGTGCCGTAGGCCAGGGCCGCGATCGCCTGCGCTCCGCCCATTCGGTAGACGACCGAGGCACCGGCCAAGCGGCAGGCACCCAGGACCGCGGCGTTGACCTCTCCGTCCTGGCCCGGGGGCGCGCAGACGGCGATCTCGGCCACCCCGGCCACTCGCGCACAGACCGTGCCCATCACCACCGTGCTCGGATAGGGGGCCCGTCCGCCGGGGACATACACCGCCCCCCGCCGGACCGGAACCTCGCGCAGGGCCACCGAGTGGCCGTCAAACTCGACCGTCCGGTCCTCGGTCAGGGAAGCCTGCGCCACCCGGGTCACGTTCTCGATCGCCAGCCGCAAGCCGACTCGGACGTCGTCATCGAGGCGGTCGGCGGCGGTATTGAGCTCGGCCTCGGGGACCAGGAGCGCCGACGGCGTGGAGCCGCCGGTGTCGAACTGGCGGGTGTAGTAGCGCAGCGCGTCGTCGCCGCTGGCCCGGACCCGCGCGATAATTTCGGCCACCGCCTCCGAGACCGACTCGGGGGCGGCCACGAGCCCGCGCAGCTCCTCCGCCAGCCCCGCGGGGTCCCCGGTCAGGGTCATCAGCTCACACTGCATGCAGACGCTCCAGCAGCCCGTCAATTGTCGCCGCGCGCAGCTTGTGAGCGACTGGGTTGGCGATCAGCCTCGCTGTGCAGACGGCGATCTCCTCGCGCACGACCAGCCCGTTCTCGCGCAACGTGGTCCCGGTCGCGGTCAGGTCGACGATCGCTTCGGCCAGTCCGGTCAGCGGGGCCAGCTCGACCGAACCCTTGACCTCGACGATCTCGGCCTGGCGCCCGGTGTCAAGGAAGTGACGCGCAGCGATCCGCGGGTACTTGGTGGCGATCCGGACCACCCCCAAGCGCCGCAGGGCCTCCTGGGCCCGGTCCTCTCCGGCGACGCCGGCCAGCACCATCAGGCAGCGGCCGAAGCCGAGGTCCATCAGCTCGTAGACCTCGCGCTCGGCCTGCTCCATGAGCACGTCCTTGCCGGTGATGCCGAGGTCGGCGGCGCCCGCCTCCACGTAGGTGGGAACGTCGGAGGGGCGCATGGTGACGATCCCCACGCCCTCGAAGAGCAGCTTGCGGTCGTTGTCGCGCACCTCGCGGGTGTCGATCTGCAGGCGATCCAGGAGGTCGAGCGTGTCGGTGAAGAGAGCGCCCCGAGGCACGGCGATCCGCAGTCCGTTCATCGTCCCCCCCGTCCTCGCTCCTCACCGGTCAGCGCGATGTGCAGCCGCTCGACGTTGAGCGCGAAGCCCACGGCCGGCATCGGCCGGCCGAACGCGCCCAGGAGCTCGTCGTAGCGTCCACCGCTGCCCAGCGGGACCCCGTAGGCCGGGTCGTAGACCTGAAACACGGCGCCGGTGTAGTAGCCGATGCTCCGGACCAGGCCGAGGTCGAAGATGATCCGGTCCGCCACCTCGGGCGCGAGCAAGGCCTGGACCTCGAGCATGCCGGTCATCGCCCCTCGCAGGGGCTCCACCAGGTCCTCGAGCACCTCGGCTCCGCCCCGGGTGCGGGGGACGCGCAGCAGCAGCTTGGCGTGCTCACGGGCAAGCCCGAGCTCGTGCACCTCGCGCTCGACGCCGACGAAGTCGCCCCGCACGAGCTCGGCGAGGATCCGCTCGCTGCACTCGGAGTCGACACCCACGGCTTCGAGCAGGAATGGGTACAGGGAAGCGTCACCGAGCCCAACGCGGTAGGTCTCGAGCCCGGCCGCGTCCAGCGCCGCGCACAGCACGGCGAGCGCCTCGGCGGTTCCCTCGGGCCCCGGCGAGCCGATCAGCTCGACTCCGGCCTGCAGGAACTCTCGCGACTGCCCGCGCTGGGGACGCACGCCGCGGTAGACCTGGGCGAAGTAGCAGAAGCGCAGCGGCGGCTCGGCCCCGGCGTAGCGGGTGGCGACCAGGCGGGCGATCGGAACGGTCATGTCGGGGCGCAGGATCAGCACGTTGCCCTGCTCGTCAAAGACCCGGTAGGCCGGGCGACTGCCGGCCATGTCCGAGCGGGCGAAGGTGCCCTCGTACTCGAGCGCCGGGGTCGCTACCTCGCCGTAGCCGGCCGCCTCGAAAACGGTCCGGATGCGATCGGTCATCGCCCGCAGCTCACGCATCTCGTCGGGTAGCACGTCGCGCGTGCCACTGGGGATCCGATCGATCATCGCGATCAGGTTAGGGCTCTCGGCAGAATTAGGGACGGAGTTGGACGGTCGACCCGTCCAGCCAGCTCAGGCGGTGACCGGTGCGTCTTCTAACCGGGTGATCCGAGCCCCGAGCGCCTGGAGGCGCTCGTCGATCCGTTCGTAGCCCCGGTCGATCTGGCGCACGTTGCCGATCTCAGTGACACCGTCGGCGCACAGGGCCGCGATCAGCATCGCCATTCCCGCCCGGATGTCGGGCGACTCGACCCGGCCACCGGTGAGCGGACGTGGCCCGAGCACGATCGCCCGGTGTGGATCGCAGATCGTGATCGCCGCCCCCATCATCACCAGCTTGTCGGTGAAGAACAGGCGGTTCTCGAACATCTTCTCGTGGATCATCACCGATCCTTCGGCCTGCGTGGCCAGGGCCAGGGCGATGCTGGTCAGGTCAGCCGGGAAGGAGGGCCAGGGACCATCCTCCACCTTGGACATGTGGCCGCCCTCGTCGTTGCGCACCTTGAGCCGCTGATTGCCGGGCACGATCACGTCGTGGCCGTGGACCTCGCTCCGCAGTCCCAGCCGCTCGAACACGAGACGGATCATCCGCAGATCCTGCGGCACGGTGTCCTTGACGATCAGTTCCCCGCCCGTCACTCCGGCCAGCGCCATGAAGGAGCCGATCTCGATGTGGTCGGGGGCGATGTCGTGGGTGCAACCGCGCAGGCTGCCCTGCCCGTGAACGGTCATCACGTTGGAGCCGATCCCGTCGATCGGCGCGCCCATGTCGGTCAGCATCCGAGCCAGGTCCTGGACGTGCGGCTCGGAGGCGGCATTGCGAATCACGGTCGGACCGCGCGTGAGCGCAGCCGCCATCAGCGCATTCTCGGTCGCCATCACCGACGGTTCGTCCATCAGGAAGTCACACGGCGTGAGCCCCAGCGGGGGGGCGGTGAGCTTGATGTCCTCGCGCCGGCTGTCGACCACGGCACCGAGCGCCCGGAACGCGTCGAGGTGCGGGTCAAGACGGCGCCGGCCGATCACGTCGCCGCCCGGGGGCGGCATGTTCGCGCTCCCGAAGCGCGCCAGCAGGGGGCCGGCGAGCAGGAACGAAGCCCGGATCCGCTCTGAGAGCTCGGGGTCGACTTCGGTGCTGTGCACGGAAGCGGTGTCGACGAGGACCTCGCTCGGGCCGCGCCACTCGACGCGCGCGCCCAGCGTGCGCAGCAGCAGGACCATGGCGTCCACGTCCGCGATTCGCGGCACGTTGCGCAGGATCACCTCGTCGTCGGTGAGCAGGCACGCGGCCAGGATCGGCAGCGCGCCGTTCTTGTTACCGGCGGGAACGATCGTGCCGGACAGCGGCACCCCGCCTTCGATGACGAATTTCTCCAGGGGAATCGACCTCGAATCGGTGAGACCGGGCGCGGAGGCGGCCGGTGGTGAGCCGTTCAGCCTAGCTGGTGAGCTCGGACCGGGAAGCTCGGCCACAACCAAGCGCTGAGCTAGGGTAACGGCCATGCCAGTGCCTATTTCGCGCGAGGATGCCTGGACCATTCTCTGCTCGTGGACCGAGTCGGATTCCCTGCGCCGCCACATGCTCGCCGTCGAGGCGGCGATGCGCGCTTACGCCCCGCGCTTTGATGGTGATGTCGAGCTGTGGGGGCTCACCGGACTCCTTCACGATCTCGATTACGAGCGTTATCCCGACCTCGGTGACGGGCACCCCCGCTACGCGCTGCGCGAGCTTGAGGCTCAGGGCTACCCGCCCGAGCTGGTCCGGGCGGTCGCCTCCCACGCCGACTTCATGGGCGTAGCCCGCGAAACCCAGATGGAGAAGACCCTGTTCGCCGTCGACGAGCTCTCGGGCTTCATCCTCGCCTGCGCCTACGTCCGGCCCGAAGGCCTGGTCGGGATGACCCCGAAATCAGTCAAGAAGAAGATGAAGGCCCCCAGCTTCGCGGCCGCGGTCAGCCGGGACGATCTGCGCACCGGCGCCGAACAGCTCGGCGTGGATTTCGACGAGCACCTCACGACCGTCATCGCTGCCCTCAATGAGCGTCGCGAGGTGTTGCTGCCGGCCCGCGCCGCCTCAGAGTCCCCGTAGTTCCGGGGATGCTTCCTAGACGAGACGCTGATGGACGGCCCGGCTGAGACCACGATCACCGTCGTCGTCCTCGAGGGCGACCAGACCGGCCAGGAGCTGCTCGAACAGTCCCTGCGGGTCCTCAACCCCGAGCTCCTCGGCGTCAAGCTCGAGCTCGTCCGTTTCGATCTCTCGCTGGCGCACCGGCGCGAGACTTCCAATCAGGTGGTGACCGACGCCGCCCAGGCGATGCGCGAGGCCGGACTGGGGCTCAAGGCCGCCACCGTCACCCCCGAGGGTGCCGATGACGTCGGCTCCCCCAATCGCATCCTCCGCGAGGAGGTGGACGGCAAGGTGATCGTCCGCACGGGCCGCCGGCTGCCCGGTGTCACTCCGATCGCCGGCGTGTATCACCCGATCTCAGTGGTGCGGATGGCCGTGGAGGACGCCTACGGCGCCCAGCAGTGGCGCGAGGGCGAGCCCGGAGCCCCTGACGAGATTGCCCTGCGCACCGAGCGGATCACACGCTCCACCTGCGGCGCGGTGGCCGAGTACGCCTTCCGGACCGCCGCCAAGACCGGCGCGCGCGTCTACGGCGGCCCCAAATGGACGGTCTCGCCCGTGTACGAGGGGATGCTCAAGGAGGAGATGGACGCCGCCGCCGCGCGTCACGAAGACATCGAGTACCGCCCGGTTCTGATCGACGCCACCTACGCCGGTCTGCTCTCCGGAGCCACCGACGCGCCGCTCGTGATCCCGGCGCTCAACCGCGACGGCGACTGCCTCTCGGACCTGATCCTGCCGATGTTCGGCTCGATCGCCGGTGCCGAATCGGTCCTGCTCGCGTTCGGCGAGGACTACGACACGACGGTGGCCATGGCCGAGGCCCCACACGGAACCGCCCCCGCCCTGGAGGGCAAGGACCTGGCCAACCCGCTGGCCATGATCCTGGCCTGCGGAGCC
>JBOGYN010000555.1:0-9039 GCA_050696855.1 Solirubrobacteraceae bacterium
AGCTCGACCACCATCTCCGGGCCGCTGACGGTGACGCCTACTCACGGCGGCCGCACGACCCGGTACTCGCTGCGTTTTGTCGCCCCGGCCTCGTCCGGGCCGTCGGCCGGGTCGCGGCTCAGCTTCACGCTCAGTCTCAGCGGCGGGAGCGCGACCGGCGGCTGCATCGGCCCGCGCACGGTCGCGGTACCGGCCGCCACCAAGGGCCTCCCGGTCACGATCGCACTGAACCCGGCTGCGCTGGGCGGCTCCTGGTGCCCGGGCACGCACACGGCCCGGGTGGTCGAGGTGCAGGGGCCGGTCTGCAACCCCGGGACCATGTGCCCTCAGTACCTGCGGGTAGTCGGGACGGTGGGGGAGACGACGTTCACCGTCTCGAGCTCCGCCTGACCGCCGGGGTCAGCGCAGACGCCCGACCACTTTCGCGAAGGCGTTGGCGATCACCTGATAGCCGTTCTTGTTGGCGTGAATGTTGGGTCCGCTGGGCGGTGTCTGGCACGCCCACGTCCAGCTGCACACCCGGGCCACGTTGAGCGGGATCGTCTGTCCTTCCCAGGCCGTGGGTTGGGTGGAATAACTGGCGAACGCGCCCGCCACGTCGGCGGTCCGGAAGCCCGCTCCCAGGTCGGAGCCGGTGAGGTCGTCGTTGACGTTCTTGAGGAGTCCGGGGGAGGCGAGGGCCAGGGCATGCGCGGCGGAACCCGCTGGGCTGAAGTAGGCGCCGAGTACCGGGTCATAGAGCGTCATCCCGGCAAACCGGGTGCCCGCCGGCGCGGCGCGCCGTACCGCCCGCAGGATCTTGGGGGTGTTGATCTTGATCGCCAGGAGGCCCTTGGCCAGGCAGGCGCCGAGGTTGGCGGCGGAGACGCACGGGTTGACGTCGTTGGCGCCGATGTCGATCGTGACCAGCGGCACCTCACCTCGGTGGTGATGGGCGTGCAGGAAGCGAACGGCGGCGCCCAGCTGAGAGCCGCCGGCCGGGTGGCAATGAAACGTGCGCGCGCCGGCTTCGTTGCCGTGACCGGTCAGCATGCTGGTCGTCGATTCGCCACCGCAGCCGAGCTTGACCAGCCGGAGGGAGGGGATGCCAACCCGTTCGCGGGCAAACAGGTCATCGGTGT
Source organism: Solirubrobacteraceae bacterium (assembly GCA_050696855.1). Classification (GTDB taxonomy): domain Bacteria; phylum Actinomycetota; class Thermoleophilia; order Solirubrobacterales; family Solirubrobacteraceae; genus Palsa-465. The sequence goes on from JBOGYN010000555.1 coordinate 1,122, forward strand.
AGCCCTGGGTGGTATTGCGCGTAACCCCATGCAGGTCGGGCTGCTGTCCTTGGGACAGCGAGTCCCCGAGAGCGACGTAGTAGCGGGGCGTAGCGCGCTTCGCGTGCGCCGCGCCGGGCAGCGCGAGCGCGAGCGCGGCGATGGCGAGGGGAAGGCAGGTCAGGCTCCAGCGGCGCATCAGTCTCCGATCAGTCAGGACGGTGGGGAGAATCTAGCGCTGTGATCCCGAGAGTCCCGCCAGTCCTCGCCCCCGGCCGGCCGGCCGGGTCGGTCAATGGCGCTGCGGTCCTGGTCGGCGGGCTCTGCCTCGTCGTGGCCACGGCGCTCAACGCGGTCCTGGTGCACGAAACCGGTCTGTCAGGCGACGAGCCGTACTACACGCGGATCGCCGCACACCCCGGTGGCCCGCACAATTTCCCCTACGCGTTCCGGCTCGGCATCCCGTACCTGGTCCACGTGCTGCCGTTCTCGTCAGCTGTCTCGTGGGAGCTGCTGGCTCTGGTGTGCGCGGCGGTCGCCGCCGGGGCGCTATTCGCGCTGCTCAGGGATTTTGAAGTCGATCCGCGCTTCGCGGCGGGGCTGGCGGTCTGCTTTGTGATCTCACCGCCGGTCCTGGTAGTTCTCTTACGCAACGGTCGCGGCGTCGATGTGGCCGCAATCCTGGTCATCACCCTGGGCAGCTTGTTCATCGTCCGCCGCCAGCGGGTCGCGCTCGCGGTCGCGCTGCTGATCGGGACGACGATCCACGAGACCTGCCTGTTCCTGATCCCGCTTGCCTACGCCACCTGGGCGCAGCGACCCGTTGACCGCGAGGCCCTGCGCGATGTCGCGCTCGTCGCCGTCCTGCCCGTCCTGGTCTACGTGTACATCCGCACGACCGTCGTCGCGGTCGGCCAGGCCTACCAGCCGGGCTACACCGGCCCGTTCTTTCGAGCTCGGTGGGACCTGATCCAGCAGGCGCTCGGCCACGGCGCCTGGAAGGTCGAAGTCCGGCGGCTGGCGATCGTCTATGGACCGCTCTGGATCGCCGCTCCCTTTGCGCTGCGCCGGTGTACGTTCGCCCAGCGGGGGCTCGTGCTCGTCGGCCTGTGCGTGCTGGCCATGACCTACGCGGTCGACTGGGGCCGGGTCATCTTCTTCGCCGCGCCCGTCTTCTACGTCGCGGGGGCCTACGCGCTGCGCCGCCGTTCGCGATTGGCGGTGCTGGCCACCGTCGTGTTCCTGGCCCTCGACTTTGGCTACGCCGGCTACATGCAGTTCCACGGCGTCAAGCACGGCCTGGACTCGACCGGGCCGCCGGCTCGGGGACCGGTCCACTGAGTTTTTCGAATACCAGCCGGTGGTGATCAAGCAATTCGCGCTCGAAGCAGACCTGGTTGGCGCTCACCCCGGACGTGAACGCCAGGCGAAAATCGGAGCTGGTCAGCCAGCGCGGGATCAGCTTCAGTTTGAGCAATGACTTTCTCAGGCTGCGAGCACCGATCCGCGCATTCCAGCGATTGATCGTCTCGATGTAGTCAAGGCGCCCGGAGCTGCTCGAGACCGCCCGGAAGTGCGGTTGCGCGCAGCGGATCACCTGCTCCTGGCCGGACGGCAGCCAGGAGCCGGGAAACTGGCGTCCGAGCAGCGCGATGTACCACGCGTCGGAGTCCCGCGGCGGAACGGCCCGCAATGCCTCCATGTCGAGCTGCTCGTCGGGAATCATGTGGCGGCCGAACACCATGGTCTGCAGGTAGAAGCGCCCCCGGTCAGGCAGCAGGCTCGCGACCCCGGCGAAGAAGTCCCGGTAGATCTCCTCTTGCCGCCCGGCCTCGTAATCCTCAGGCGAGCAGAAGTGTTCAAACGCGCCCAGGCTGGCGGCCGCGTCAAAGCCTCCGAAGCGGGCCCGGTCCAGGGCCCGCGCGTCCTGGAGATGGACATCGAGGCCGTGGCGGCGACAGGACGCCAGCTGGGCCGCTGACAGGGTCACGCCGACGCCGACGCCGCCGCGCTCACGCACAAAGGCAAGCAAGGGTCCCCAACCACAGCCCAGATCGAGCACCCGTCGTCCGGGGCCGATCCCGATCTGGTCGGCGACGTATTCGTGCTTGTTGCGCTGCGCTTGTTCGAGGCTGAGCGAGAAATTCCCGTCGAACTTGGCGCCGCTGAAATCGGGCAGCTCGCCAAGGCTGAGGCGGATCACCCGATCCGTCAGCGAATAGGTGAAATCAATATCCGAGCGGCTAGCCATGAGGCCTATTCACCCCTTTGCGAGAGTGCAACGACGCTAACCGACAGTCTCGCATCCGGGGTGTCTCGGCCCCCCGACGACCCGGCCGCAGACCAGCACTGGCGCGGACCCCAATCCAGCGTGTGAAGGCGGGACTCGGTGGGTAGCTTCGAGCAAACGCCGGTCACACCGGCGCTCTTCGGTCGCGACCGGTTCGGGACTGATCGCGGTGTGTCGCAAAGGGAAACAAGGGAGAACAGATGCAGAACTGTCGATTTCGATCGCGCACCCGGGTGCTGAGCTTGGCGGTGTCGCTCGGCCTGCTCGGTGCTGCGGGCCTTCCGGGACTGGCGCGGGCCAGCCAAACTGTTGGCAACTTTTCCTACGGGCAGATGCAGTCGACCACGGTCGGCGCGAACGGTTGCGGCACCAACGCAGCCGGTGAGCCCGCGATTCACGTCTCGCGCACGAACAACGTCTTTCTTGGCTCCGAGCTCGGGGTCGGTGGCGGAAGCGAGCTCTGGAGAGGACTCGGAGCGGTCGGCGGCGCCGGTGCTTCCGGTTGCGGTCTGGAGTTTCGCGGGCAGCCCAACGCCGTCAGTGGCGTGGGTGCCTCGGGCGGCGACATCGACATCGCGATCGCGAGCGCGAAGAACGCGACCGGGAACTACAACGTCTATGTCTCGAGCCTGAACCTCGGGTCAATCAACGTCGCCAGCTCCACCGACAACGGCACGACGTTCTCCCAGACCCCCGTACAGGCGGGACTGCCGATCGATGACCGCGAGTGGATCGCGGCCTTTGGCGCCAACACCTCGCTGCTCAGCTACCACGACATCGCTACCAACAACATTGACGTGCTGCGCTCCGACAACGGCGGCACGCTGTACACGCAGACCTCGCGGGTGATCCCGGACACGGACTACAAGGCTCAGAACAACGAGCTCGGCAACCTGGTAAGCGACCACCGCAACCTACCCAACAAGACGGCCGGCTTCTACGCCTATCAGGCGTTTGTGGCGCCGTCGAGCTCCTCGGGTACGCACTACAACGAAGCGTTCCTGGGCGTCTCCTCGGACGGCGGCCACACGTGGGCGGACCGGGCCATCCCCTGCAGCACCGCGGCGTCATCAACCGATCTGAACCACAACTTCCCCAACGTTTCCGTCGATCCAGCGGGCAAGATCTGGTACTCGTGGTCTGATGACACCGCCATTCGCACGGCTGAGTCGAGCGACCACGGCAAGACCTGGACGTGCTCAAAGCCGGTCAGCACGGGCAGCGCGCAGGCGATTTTCCCCTGGCTGGTCGCCACATCCAAGGGCGTGGACCTCGTGTACTACGGAGCGCCGACCAAGACCAACCAGACCTGGTACGTGCACTTCGTGCAGAACACCGCGGGTACCGCGAACGGCTGGGGCACCCCGCAGCGACTGATGTCCGTCCACACCGGCGCGGTATGCGAGGGTGGCGTGAGCTGCACGACGGGCCGCCAGCTGTTGGACGACTTCGGTGTCGACACCGACAGCCTCGGCTTTGCCCACATCGCGTTCTCACACGACAGTCCCAACCTCGGCGGCCCCGGCAGTTACACGGGCTACGCCGTACAGACCGGCGGCACCCCAGTCGGCAAGTCAAACAACTAGGACGGTCCGGCGGGCCGGCCCCAAGCGGCCGGCCCGTCACCCGCGCCATCAGCAGCCCGGCTCGAACCAGCAACCTCCGCCTTGGCTGCTGATGCACAAGTGTTGCCGTGGTTCCGCGCTCCCGGTTGGCGCGGGATCGCGGCGCGTACCCTGGTAACCTGCTCACGTAACTTAACCTTCTAAGATAGACCGATGGATCGTGATCTGAGCCGGAGCCTTCACAGGTTGACCGCGCGGCTTGACCGGGCGGCAGACCGATTCTTGCGAGCGCACGCGGGCGTTTCCTACCCGCGGTTTCTGGCGCTGTACATGGTTGGTGCTGAGGGCGCGGATACGCAACGAGCGCTGGCGGAGCGGCTTGGAGTCAGCGAGCCGTCTGTCAGCCGGCTGGTCCGCCTCCTCGCCGAGGACGGTTGGCTGCAGGCCGCCTCAGAGCCTGGTGACGGTCATCGCAAACGGTTACGGCTCACGGTCGCCGGCGATCAGCTGGTGCAGCGATGGGGCGGTGAGCTCGAGGAGCGCCTCGCAGCGCTGCTGGTGGCCGCCGGCGTGCCCTACCGGGCCTATCGAGCTCATACCCATCGGCTTCTGACAACGCTTCAGTCGCGCGTGGACGGCTCGAAGGACGCACTGTCGCCGGCCGCCGAGAGGAGTGAGTTGTGATGACGACCGCGATCCGTGCCCGCACCGTGAGATCAAGCGATGGGACTGCGATCAGCTATCAGACGCTAGGGGCCGGCGCGGGACTCGTGGTGCTCGGCGGAGCATGGCGTGCCGGGGAGGACTATCTGTCCTTCGCTGAAGCTCTGGCGCCGTTCTACGCCGTTCACGTGGTTGATCGTCGAGGACGAGGTGCCAGCGGACCGCAGGGGACGAACTACAGCATCGAGCGCGAGATCGAAGACGTGTTCGCGGTTCAAGCGGACACCGGGGCCGGGATCGTCTTTGGCCACTCCTACGGCGGGCTGATCGCCCTTGAAGCGGCTCGTCGCGGCAGCGTGTTCTCCGAGGTCGTCGTGTACGAGCCCGGCGTCTCGTTCGCTGGCTCGATCCCGCTGGCGTGGATGGCGCTCTATCGCGAGCGACTCGCCGCGGGCGATCACCGAGGCGCGTTCGCGGCGATGGTGCGCGGGGCGGGAGGCGCGCCGCCGGCGCTGGAGCGGATGCCGCTGTGGTACGTGAAGGTGATCCTCCGCCTGTTTATCCGCCAGCGCGAATGGCAGCGGATCGATCCACTCCTGCAAGCCGGCCTGCGCGAGCACGAGCAGGTCGCAGCCCTCGACGAGCCCGACCTTCACCGGTATCAGAGCGTGGCCGCACGCGTCACGCTGCTTGGCGGCGCTAAGAGCCCACCGCACTTCACGACAACGACGTTTGACCAGCTCACCGCAGCCATCCCAACCTGCACAACGCAACTCATCCCAGGACTCGACCACACAGCACCCGACGACAAAGCACCAGGCCCGGTCGCAGAGCGAGTCCGAAACCACCTACTCCATTCCGGCCGGCGATGAGCCGAGGCGTCGTCCTATCGGCTTGGCGGAGCCTCGAGCACTGTTTTGAGAGTCGTGCAGTGCTGGTCGAACTGACGTCTAAGCATCGCTCGCATGAGCGGTTGGGCGATTCGCATCATGCCGGTCGGCTGGGCGTAGACCTTGAAGCGAAAGCGCGTGCCGCCGTCGCGCGGCTCCAACGTGATGTGGCCGTCGACCGGCAGTCCTTCGATGGTGCGCAGCCGGAACGCGCGCTCGGGTTCGTACTCGACGACCTCGACGACGGTTTCGATTTGTTTCCCGCCTGGCGCTCGGTGTACCTCGCGGATCTTGGTCCCGAGTGCGATCGGGCCGTCCGGCACTGCGGAGACTGTGTTTGTCTGCCAGGTGGCGAGCTTTGTCGCGTCGGTCACGTATGCGAACACCTCCGCCGGCGGGCAGTTGATGTCCCGCTCGATCTCGAACTCAAGCATCTGTGCTCCGCTCCTCAACGATGTCCCACCAAGTTGCGAACGCCGCCGCGCGCCACGCAGGACCGGTATCCAGCCCCGCGAACGCGCGGGCGAGGAACGACCCTGCCATCAGGTCGATCCCCTGCTCTGGATCGAGGTCCGGACGGATGTCGCCGCGCGCCTGGCCGCGCTCGATGACGCTCCGCACGATCGCTCGGCGCGGAAGCAGCACATGCCGGCGAAACCCGTCGATCAACTCGGGATGGCGGTCTTGCTCGGCGATCAGCCCGCCGATCAACCCGACGTACGACGGGCCGTCTGCCGGTAGCCCTCGCTCAACCGCGAGCCGGAGCTCGGCCCCGGTGTCACCGAGGTCGGGCACCTCGAGTTCCGGCAGCCGCGCGGAGATGACGTGCAACACGAGCGTCACCTTGTTGGCAAAACGCCGATAGATCGCCGGCTTGCCAACCTCCGAAGCCTTCGCGACGCCCTCGATGGTCAAGCGCGCAAACCCGTGCTCGGTCAGAAGTCTGAATGTCGCCGCTGCGATCGCCTCGTCGACACGCGCATCAAGAGTCCGTGCCATCGTCATAACGTAACGGCAAAGGCACGGTTTAGTCAAGCTCCCCGGCTACTGCAACGACGGTAGTGGACGATGCTGGGCTCGAACCAGCGACCTGCCTTTTCGAGGCGGAAAGGCGCGGCCAGGCCTTGGCAGGATAGGCCAACAAAAGCCTCCTTATGCAGGTAAAGCGTGGCTCGGCCGTGACCTGGGGTTGCACCGCGATACGGCTGATTTTGGTCTTGAGGGACGCACTGAGGACGCAGTTTCGTCTCGTCGTCAACAGCCCGTGGCGTGATCAAGCGCGCGGCACACCTCAGCCAGCTTCTCGGGGCTCAGGGCGGTGATCAGATCGCCGAGGTGGCCCTTGTCGAGGGAGGCCACGTGGTCGGCGTTCAGGACGCAGGCCCGAGGCATCCCGTCGTCTGGCCCGAGCTCGACCTCAGTTGGAAGTCCGCGCACGTTCGTCGTCGCGAGCACGACGAAGACTTCATTCAGGCGATCGATCGCCTCGTCGCGGGTCATTAGAAGGACGGGGCGACGCGGCCAATCGGGATGCACGGCCCATCGGACTTCCCCGCGCCTCACCAGGGGTCGTGTCCGGCTGCCTGCTCGTCCTGCGCCAGCCGCTGCATTGTCTCCGCGGTGGCGTGCTCATGCAGCGCTGCGAGGTTGCCCCATTCGTCGAGGGCTCCGCTGTTCTCCGCCGCCCGAAGGGCTCGCTCAGCCTGCTCCTCGCTCCAGTGGGGGGCTCGTTGCAGGAGTTTTTCCTTCGCGGTCATGGCAGCTGAAAGCGTACAGCGCGCAAGGTAGTCAGGCGAGCGACTCGACCAGCCGTTGGCTTGCGCCCGCCGCTGTCCAGGCCCTTCCGTAACCGCGCACGGCTGCATCGAAGATGCAGGCGACCATGCGCTTGGCGTCCGACGCGCGATGGAGACCGCCGACTGGCGCCGGCTCTCGCTATCGACCTCGCTGCGCTCGGTCAGGAGCACGCGACGCGGCGTTCTGCCCCCCGGCGATTCAGCTCTGCGCGACCCCGGTAGGCCACCGGCCAGGGCGACGCTGCTGGATTGTGGGCGCCGATTCCGGAAGCAGAAGCCGGGCGCTCGTGGCCGGAATGGCGACGGAGGAGCAGCCAGCGTTCCGCGCCGCGGGCTTCCGCTTCTACTCAATCGTTAGCCGCGGAGATGCAAGCACGCGGCCTCGGTTTCCGCGCAACTCAGGTGCGGCAACCGGGGGTGCCGGATGCGCGCCCTGGCGTGAAGGCAGGTCTCTCGAGCCTGCGCCGCAGCCGCTGCCGGGTTACGTTCGTCTGGCCGCCGACTCCGAGTCGCTGAGGGCGTCGACAAGAACCTCGAGAAGGCGGTGCGTCGTCGCTCCGTCGTGCGATCCGTGATGAGGATTGAACTCTGTGACGGTGAGCGCACACGCGCGTGCGTCGGCGAGCAGCTCGGTCAGGATCTCGCCGCATGCCGCTAGCGATGGGGCGTTGCCGCGATCGGAGTTCTCCGCAAGCGGCGCGTCGAGAAAGTCCACGAGATCGACATCGAAGTGGA
>JBOGYN010000556.1:0-20797 GCA_050696855.1 Solirubrobacteraceae bacterium
AGCCACGCGCGGTCGGGTCTGCGGCAGCCCGATGACCGCCCCCGCCGGCACCGCCGCCCGGCTGCTGGCGCGGGCGCTCGACCCCGCCGTAACCGAGGCCGATGACGCGACCACCCAGCGGATCCTCGACGCCGCGCTGGAGCTGGCCGCCGCTTCCGGGCTGCGCCATCTGACCATGGATGATGTCGCCCGGCGCTCGGGCTTCGGGCGGATGACGGTCTACCGGCGCTTTGGCGACAAGCGCGGACTGGTCGATGCCCTGACCGTGCGCGAGAGCCGACGTTGCCTGGAGTGCATTGCGACCGCGCTGGAGGCCGACCAGACGGCCCCCGAGCGGCTCGCCTCGTTGTTCACCGCGACCCTGGCCGTGATCCGTGAGCACCCCCTGCTCGAGCGGCTGACGCGCTTTGAGCCCGAGGCCCTGCTCGCCGAACTGACCCGCGACGACAGTGCCGCCTTCCGGCTCGTGCGCGAGTTCCTGGTCGGCCTGATCGAGCGGGATCAGGGCTCCGGCGAACTGCCGGACGGTGACCCGGCGATATTGGCCGAGCTCGGTCTTCGGCTCGGAGCCTCATTCGTGCTGATGCCCGAGAGTGTGCTGCCGCTTGATCGTGAGGCCGAGACGCGCGCGGCGGTGCGCGCGCTGATCGGGTCCGTTCTCGGCCCCCGCGACCACGTGGCATAGGAAAGCGACCCCGCCGTACAGTGCTGGCGTGCTGATCCGCCACGCCGATCCCGCTGCCGACGCCACCGCCTGCGCTGCGATCTACGCCCCGTCGGTGCTCGAAGGCGTCGCCTCGCTCGAGGAGCGGGCGCCCACCCCAGAGGAGATGGGCGCCCGGATCAAGACCACGTCGGCGGCCTACCCGTGGCTGGTCGCCGAGCTCGAGGGCAAGCCGGTCGGGTACGCCTGCGCGACCGAGCACCGAGGTCGCTCGGCCTATCGCTGGAGCGCCGACACGACGGTTTACATCTCCCCCACCCACCATCGCCGGGGCGTCGGCCGGGCGCTCTACCAGGCTCTGTTCGAGCTGCTCGCCGGCCAGGGCCTGTACGTGGCCTGCGCCGGGATCACGCTGCCCAACGACGCCAGCGTCGGGCTACACGAAGCGATGGGCTTTGAGCTGGTGGGGGTCTACCGCGCGATTGGCTACAAGCACGGGCGGTGGCTCTCGGTCGGCTGGTGGCAGGCCCAGTTGCGCGAGCCGCGCGCCGGCGTCGTGCCCGCGGAGCCCGAGCCGCCGCGTCGGCTCGGCGCCCGGTAGGGGCTACTCCCGCTCAGCCAGGACCGGGTCGCCGGCCCCCACCCGGTGCCGGCTACCGTCAGCCGCCGCGGGAGCGGGCACGGGCGGAGTCACAATCTGGTCAGCTCGACGGTCGGATCGGCGCCGACGGCCGGGCGGGGCGTCGGGGGCAACCACTCGGATCAGCGCTTGCACGATCTCGGGGTCAAACTGGGTTCCCGAGTTTGCCAGCAACTCGGTCAGCGCCGCTTCGTGCGTGCGGGCGCTCCGATAGGAGCGATCGGTTCGCATCGCGTTCCAGGTGTCGCAGCAGGTGATGATGCGGGCCTCGAGCGGGATCTGCTCCCCGGCGAGTCGATCGGGGTAACCCTCGCCGTCCCAGCGCTCGTGGTGAGATCGGACGATCTGGCCGACCTCGAGCATGAACCCGCCGACCCGGCGGAGCATCTTCTCGCCTTCCAGCGTGTGCGTCTTGATGATCCGCCACTCGTTGGGATCGAGCTTGCCGGGCTTGTTGATGATCTCGTTGGGGATTGCGATCTTGCCGACATCGTGCAGCAGCGCCCCAAACTCGAGGTTGCGCCGGCGCTCGGCACCGAGACCCAGCTGATCTGCGACCGCCAGGGTCAGCCCGACGACCCCCTGGGTGTGCTCGCCGGTATAGCCATCGTCGGCCGCGATCACGTCACCGAGCAGGAGGGCCGTCCCGCGGTAGGTGTCGTTGAGCTCCAGCAGACTCTTGAGCCGGCGTTGGCGCTCGTGCGCGAACATCCCCATCAGCCCGAGCAGGGGAACCAGGGCGAGCAGCGCGACCGGGGCCGCGTGAAGCTCCTCGGCTACCACCAGCCCCACGCCCGAGAGCGCGGCGTCGATGCCGTAGACCCAGCTCTCGCGCAACTGCGAGTGGATCCGCGCGCCCCGAGCGATTCCGAAGTACACCGCCGAGGCGGCGAAGTCGCCGACGAACTGAGTCGCGAGCGCGACGACCAGCAGCGCCGGGCCAGCGGCGCGCGGCTCGACGTTGGCGAGCGCGAAGACGACCACCGGCCCGATCGCAAACCACGCGTTGCCCGGGGCCCGCAGGAGCTTGCCGACGCCGACCCGGCCCGCTAGCACGTCGGGCACGAGAGCGGCCGCCAGAGCGACGACCACGGCGAGGGGGACGAGTGCGATCGGCGCGGCGAACAGCAGCGGAACGAACGCCAGCTGGGTCGCGACCGTGAAGCCGAACGGGGTGTCGAAGCGCACCCGCGACGCGAGGGCCATCACGGCCATGCATCCCACTGCGACCGCGGGGGCAGAGATATGCGGTGGCCGCAGCCACCACACGGCGATGACCGCGGCGACGAACCCGACTCCGATCAGGACCTCAGCCAGCAGCTCGCGCCGCGTAATATTTGAGACCGCGCGGCGGAGAGTGTCAGCGAGCAGTTCCTGCTCTTCGAAGCTGGGATCCAGCGCCATTCTGATCTCAGTTATCGGCACGGTACCGAGCACCCTTAGGGCAACCGATGAGGGCGGTGGCGCCCTCGAACATGCGTCCAGTTTTGGTTTAGCCCCCTTCATGCTTTCTCCCGGCCGCCGATGACCGAGATCTAAACCAAACTGAAAAGGGCAAACCTGGCGCGAGCCAGGGACGCAAAGCTAGAGGTCTCAGCACCGGCTGAGATAGCTCGGCCGCCAGTGCACACCACGGAAGGTGCGTACAGAATGAAGCTGTACCTTTTCAGCCGTCGCCCCCGGCTACTGGGGGCCATGATCGTTAGTGCCGGCCTACTGCCTGCGCTGGCCTCGGGGGCCCCGGCCCAAGCTGCGTTGATTTCCACGGGCGCGTGCGACACCTCAGCCCTGACGCAGCCCTTCCAGCGCTTCGGCGACACCCAGCCCTACAAGCTCGTCCCGGGTGGGTCATTTGAAGGCGGCGCCCCAGGGTGGTCGCTTTCAGGCGGCGCCCGGGTGGTCAGCGGCAGTGAGCCTTACGGTGTTTCCGGCAAGGTCGGAAACTCCTCGCTCTACCTGCCCGCGGGGGCATCGGCGACCTCGCCGGTCACCTGCGTCAATGCTGCCTACCCCACGTTCCGCTTGTTCGCGCGCAACGACTGGCTCCTCTCGACCGTGCTCGTCCAGGTGGTCTACGGGGGCCTCCCGCTGCCCGTGGGTGCAGTTCTTCTGAGCGGCAGCTGGAAGCCCACGCTGCCGATGCTCACGGCGTCGGCGGTTCCGGGCCTGCTCGACGGCGGAACGACGCCCCTGGCGGTGCGGTTCACCGCTCTGCTCGGCGGCTCGCACATCGATGACGTGTACGTTGACCCACGCATGCACCACTGACCCTGTGACGCACCAGTGACGACGGGCCTCGCCGCTTTCCGGCGCCGGGGTCCGTCGCCCGTCAGGTCAACGGGACCTGAGGCTCAGCGGTCGCGCTCCTCGAGGATCAGGGCCAGCGTCGGGCAGGCGGCGACAGCGCGCCGGGCGAGGCCGGTCAGCTCGGGCGGAACCTCTGCCTCGTCGAGGATTTGGTAGCCCCAGTCGTCGAGACGGATCAGCTCGGGGAGCAGCTCGGCGCACAGGCCATGGGCGTCGCACATGATCGCGTTGACGCGGAGATGGGCGCTCATAGTGGGAGCCCGGCCGGCCGGGCGACGCAGCGCTCCCGGCGGTGCTGCTCGAGTTCGTGGCCGAACACGCTCAGCGCGCTCTCCACGAAGCGGGCGGCGCCATCGGGGTGATGGCAGGCGCCGCGGCCCCGGATCTCGGCTGTCCAGCGGCGCAGGCGCTCGATCTCCCCGGGATTAGCCACCCCGTCCGCGAGGGCGTGGACCGAATCCGCGATCGCGCCCAGGCCGTGTACGCAGGGGCCGCACTGCCCCGCTGACTGGTCGGCCAGATAGCCGACGACGCGGGCTGACTCGTGCAGACCACAGGCACGCTCGCCCAGTGCGATCAGCACGCCCGAACCGAGGGCGCAACCCACGCCCCGCAGGTCCTCGCGCGACAGGCGGAGCTTGAGTGCGCGCTCGGACTCGACCCAGGTGCCGAAGTAGCCGCCGACCAGGAGGGCTTGGAGGGGCTCGCTGGCGCCGCCCGCGGCGGCCAGCAGCTCGGTCAGCGGCGTGCCGAAGGCCAGCTCGTAGACCCCGGGGGTCTGAACCGCGCCGGAGATCGTGACCAGGGCCGAGCCGGGATCGGCGTCGCTGCCGAGCTCGCGAAACCACTCGGGACCGAAGCGCGCGATCAGGGCGATCTGGGCGCAGGTCTCGGAGTTCTGGACCAGGGTCGGGCGCCCGCCCAGGCCCCGCTCGTAGGGTCGCGGCGGGATGAAGGTCGGCTTCGCCACGCCGCGGGAGAGGAAGTGCAGGACGGCGGTCTCCTCGCCGGTCACGTAGCCCTCCGGCCCGGCCACGACCGAGAAGGCGACCTTGGCGTCGTCGCGGACGGCCGCGGCCGCCTCGAGCGCGCTGATCACCGACGGGGTGCCGTCCCCGACCTTGACGATGACCTCGCGGGCGCCGACCGTGCGGGCGGCCAGGACCGCTCCATCGAGGACCAGGTGGGGCAGGCGAGCGAGCAGCAAGCGGTCTTTGGCGCTGGCCGGCTCGGTCTCAGAGCCATTGACGACCACGGTCGCCGCCCCGCGCCGCTCGGCCACCGAGCGTAGCTTCAGCGCGGTCGGGAAGTCAGCCCCGCCGCGACCGCGCAGGCCGCTGCGGTGGACGAGATCGATCAGCTCGGTACCCGCGATCCGGGGCATCGGCCCGTGGAGGGCGCGGTGATCGGCGAGCGTCATGGTCGCCCCGGCCGGACCGAGGCCGGCGAGCAGGCGGGGCAGGCCGGACGGGCCGGCGATGGCACGAGCAGGCGGACTCATGGGCGACCCGCCGAAGCGTTGAGCTGGCCCGACACGGTACCCGTTTGCTGATCGATATTGAGGCGCACGTTGAGCGTGAGGGCACTACCGCCGCCGGTGACCTTGGCCACGAAGTTCTGACCCGCGAGTGAGCTGATCTGACCGGTCAGGGCCGACGACCGGCCGGCCTCGAGCAGATCGACCTGGCTGCCGGTCATCGAGAGGCCGCCCCCCGGGATCGGCGCGCCGGCGAGCCGGACCCGAAGCCGGCCGCGAGCACCGCCGCCGAGGCGCAGGTCGAGATCGACCAGGGCGCCCCCGGACGCGCTCTTCTGCGCGACCCTCCCCGAGAGCTTGGCCGTGAACGATTTGAGTGCCGCGGCGGGCCCCGGAACCGGCGTGCCGGTGCGCACGACCCTCACCGGCGCCGCCTGGGCGAGCAGGGTCGCGGGCGTCCCGGCCCGCTTGGCCCAGCCCTTCTCGAGCGGACCGAGCAGCGTGAAACCGGCGATCGCGACCGGGACGATCAGGCTGAGCGCGATCGCCGGACCACGAAGCCCGGGCGGGGTGCTCTCGCCGCGGGCCAGCCGCAGACCGATGGCTGCGGCCACGAGGGCGACGCAGGCCGCCGTGAGCGCAAGCATCCACCACAGCTTGGTGTCGCTGCCGGTGCCGAGGCCATGCAGCACTGCTACCGGCCAGCTGGCGTAGGCAAGCCAGTGAACGGCCCGCCACGTCTGATAGCCGAGCCGGCGCCGCGCCAGGCTGGTGATGGTCAGCGCCAGGATGAGGTCAAAGGAGAGGGCGCCGAGCCCGAGCCACAGCGGACGGTAGCTCGCGCCGAACGGGATCACGGCGGCCGTGAGCGAGATCGGCGCGAAGCTGTCCAGCACGCTGGTGGCGATATGGATGAGCAGGAAGACGACGACCGTCAACGACACGTCGCGGTGCACGGTCTCGACCGCGAACCGGGGCCAGTGACCGCCCGAGACGCGCATCGCCCCGGCGATGCCGATCACCACGCTGGCCGTGAGCAGCACCAGCGAAACGGCACCTGACCCGCGGGTCAGGTACCAGTAGACGCTCGGGCCAACCGTCGCCAGGGACGGGCTCACGACAGTGCCACGGCCTGGCCGGGCGCCGCTGCCTCGAGGTCGTCGCCGGCGGTGGGCCAGCCGGCCACGTGCCGCACGCGGCCGGCGGCGTCCACGAGCCGGCTCGGCAGTCCCGTCGCCGCGAGCCAACCGGGGGCGCGATCTCCGCGCACGATCGCGGCGGTGCTGGCGATGTTGGCGTCGAGACAGCTCGCCGCCGCGACGCTGACCGTCCGCCAGCTATCGGACACGGGACGTCCAGTGGCCGGATCGAGCAGGTGGTGCCGGGACTCTCCGTGGCTGTGCCAGCGGCGTACCGTGGTGCTCGAGGTGGCCAGGCCGCCGGAGGCGATCGTGATCGTCTGGCCCCGGGCGTCGAGCCCGGCGCGGTGATCGGCGGTCACGCGGATCAGCCAGCCGTCGGCGGGGGCGGGACCGGCGGTGGCCATGTCACCGCCGAAGCTGACCAGGACACTGCTGCCGGTCGCCTCGTGGGCCGCGGCGGCGGCGTGGTCGGCTGCCAGCGCCTTGGCGGTCGCGCCGAGGTCGAGGACCACCCGCTCAGGCAGCGAGACGGTGCTCGCGACCGGGTCGACCCGGATCGCTCGCCAGCCCGGTACCGAGGCAAAGGCCAGCGAACCACCCCGACCATCCAAACCCAATTCAAAATCGCGGTCGTAACCGAGCGCGATCAGCGCCGCGCCGAGCGTGGGATCGACATCACCGTCGGTGAGCACGGCGGCGCGCAGACCGGCCTGCACGGCCTCCACGAGCAGCGGCGAGACCCGTATCGGGCGGCCGCCGGCGCGGTTGCAGGCGCTGATCTCGGAGTCGTCACGAAACCGCGAGCAGGCGCGATCAAACGCGTCCACCGTCCGCTGCACGACCGCGACGGCCGCCGTGAGCTGCTCGCCTTCGGACGTCACCGCCAGCGCCGTGCTTCCGAACGCCGGAAAGCTGGCGGACTGGCTCAAGAGCCTCCTGAGACCGCCGGTGCGGGCGCTGACTGCGGCGCTGACTGCGGCGCCGGGACCTGCGCCTGGGGCGGGGCGGAGGGCACCGGCTGCGGCGCGCTGGCCGGGGCGCCCAGACCGAGTTGACTGGCGCTGGCCAGCGGCGGCAGCTTGGCGGGGGCGGCCGGGCGCTGAACCGAAGCTCTGGTGCCCCCGATGTAGTGCTTGGCGCCGAGCGTCCGTCCCGAGGCGGCGCTGACCACACCGGCCACCGCCGCCGTCAACGCTGCGGCGCCGATCAGGGTCACGCCGCGCACGCGGGTCAGCCGAGCCAGCGCCGCCTCACGCTGGCGCTGGGCGGCGGCTCGGTCGGGCCGGGGGCCTGGATACATGCCTGTGGACACCACTAAACCCTGGCAGTACTCGATCATATGAGCCTAAGAGAATTATGAGAGTTCAGCCAGCGCCATGCGGAAGCAGTGGCAACCGGACCGTGAACTCAGGGCCGGTGACCGAGATCCGGCCGCCGTGGCCCTCGACGATGGCGGCCGCGATTGACAACCCCAGGCCCGACCCGGTGCGCTCTGAGGCCTCCGGGGCGCGCCAGAAACGCTCGAAGACGCGCTCGTGATGGCTCGGATCGGGGCCGGGACCCTGGTCGGATACCGACAGGATGGCCTCGGTCTGAGTGGCGGCGAGCGCGACCGTGACCACCCCCCCGGGCGGACCATGACCGAGCCCGTTTTCGATCAGGTTGGCCAGCACGCGGCGCAGGGCCGCCTCGTCGCCGCTGACCGTCGCATCGGCCAGCGGGCCGGCCCGCACCCGCGCGGGGTCCTGCGCGGCGAGCACCGAGCGCACCAGCGGCGCCAGGGGCACCGGCGCGGCGGCGGCCGCAGCGGCGGCGGCCCGCTCGAGGGCCAGGAGCGCATCGACCAGGCGCGCCAGGCGGCTGGCGTCCAGGCGCAGCTCCTCGAGCACCTCGGGCTCGGCACCGTGACGGGCGGCGTACTCGACGTTGCCCAGCAGCGAGGTGACCGGCGTGCGGAGCTCGTGCGAGGCGTCGGCCAAAAAGCGCCGCTCACTGGTCCGCGCCGCCTCCAGCGAGGAGAGCATCCGGTTCAGGACTCCGGTCAGGCGCCCGATTTCGTCGAGTGTGGCCGGTTCGGGCAGGCGTTGCGCGGGGTCGGCGGTGCGCTCGATCTCGGCCGCGGCGGCGGCCAGGCGCCGCAATGGCCCCAGACCCCGGCGGGTCAGCAGCGCGGCGACCAGGGCAGCGAGGAGAACGACGCCGACGCCGCTGAGGGCCACCACCTCGCCGAGGTTGGAGAGCGTGTGAGCGATGTCGGTGGTGTCGGCGCCGACCAGGACGGCCCCGCCTGAGGCCGCTCCGGAGACGTCGGCGATCGGCGCGGCGTAGACGCGGAAAAGGCGACCGCCGAGGTGGATTTCCTCGAGGCCGGTACGCCCCTGGCGCAGCGCCGCCCGGGCCAGCCGGTCCTGGGGCAGAAGCCGGGCGCCGAGGGCCAGCGAACGGGCCAGGATGCGCCCTCGGGCGTCGATTACCTCGACGGCGAGTTGGCGCCCCGAGGCGGTGCTCTCCAGCGCTCCGGGCTCACTCAGGACCGCGGGAGCGGAGACCGCGAGCTGGGCCACGTCCTCGGCGCGCTGGCGCAAAGCCGTGTCCAGTGAGCCCCGCAGCTCGTCGCCGACCACGACCACCGTGACGACTGCGAACACGGCCACGGCAGCCAAGATCGTCGCAGCGGTGGCCGCTGCGAGGCGCGCGCGCAGCGTCCGGAACGGTCTCAATGACGACATTGCCTGGTAAAACGCATCAAAGTTGCGTTTTCATCACTAAAGCGAGCAGCTCTGGAGTAAGATTGTCTGCGGAATCAAATACCACGGATGGTTGCTGATGTCTCCTGAACAGGCCAGGCTGGCAGCCTCGGCGCGCGTTCTGCTGATCGAAGATGATCCCCGCGCAGCGATGCTGATCGGCGAGATGCTCCGAGCCGCTTGGGCTCAAGGGCTGGTCATCGCCCATGCCCAGCGGTTCGACGACGCCACCCAGGAGCTGATCGATCACGGCGCCACCTGCGTGCTGCTCGACATTCCCGCCGATGATCCCGAGCCGCTGCGATCGCTCGAGCACCTGCGCAGCGCCGCGCCCGACGTCCCGGTGATCGTCCTCTCGGACCGGGCCGACGAGGACTTCGGCCTGGCGGCGGTCAAGGCCGGCGCCCAGGACTTCCTGCGCGCCTCGGAGCTGAACCCGGTTCTGCTGGCCCGCGCGGTGCGCTACGCGATCGAGCGCAAGCGTTCGGAGGTCGATCTCGCCCACCAGGCGCTCCACGATCCCCTCACCGGGCTGCCCAACCGGGCGCTGTTCATCGACCGGCTGACCGTGGCGCTGGATCGCTCGCGCCGCACCGGCGCCCCGGTCGCGGTTCTGTTTCTCGACGTGGACACCTTCAAGCAGATCAACGACTCGATGGGCCACGCCGCCGGCGATCTGCTCCTCACCGTGCTGGCGGATCGCTTCCACGCGATGCTGCGCCCGATGGACACCGTGGCGCGCTTTGGAGGTGACGAGTTCACGTTCCTGTTCGAGGAGCTCGAGTCCGAGCGCGAAGCGGTGCTGATCGCCGACCGGATCAGCCGCACGGCGAGCCAGCCGCTGATGCTCGGCGACGGCGAGATGACGGTCGCAGTCAGTATCGGGATCGCGATCGTAAGCGACCCATCGGTCGCCCCCGACTCGGTGATCCGGGACGCCGACACGGCCATGTATCGCGCCAAGGAGCGGGGCGGGGCGCGCTTTGAGCTCTACGACGAGAGCTCGCGCCATCGCGCCAGTGAGCGGCTTGAGCTCGAGGATGCCCTCCGTCACGCCGTCGAACGCTCCGAGTTGCGCGTGCACTATCAGCCCCAGATCACGCTCAACGGCGAGACCGGGCTCTCGGGCTTCGAAGCCCTGGTCCGCTGGGAACACCCGGAGCGCGGTCTGATCGAGGCCGCGGAGTTCATCGCCCTGGCCGAGTCGACCGGGCTGATCGTGCCGATCGGCCAGTGGGTGCTCGGGCAGGCGCTGCGCCAGGTCGCCCAGTGGCGCCAGTCGCGCCCCGGGGTGACCGTCTCGGTTAATTTGTCCGCCCGCCAGCTCGCCGATCCGGGGCTGGTGGCGAGTCTCGCCACGGCGATCGATGACAGCGGAGCCGATCCCAGCGTGCTCTACCTGGAGGTCACCGAGGACACCGTCCAAAAGGATCCCGAGCTCGCCGAGCGGATGTTGCAGGCGTTCAGCCGGCTCGGCGTCAAGCTGGCCGTCGACGACTTCGGGACCGGTCACTCATCCCTGCAGAGCCTGCGCCACCTGCCGCTGATGCAGATCAAGATCGATCCTTCGTTTGTGGCCGGCCTGGGCGCGAACCCTGACGACGCCGCGCTCCTCGGGGCCGTGGTCGAGCTCGGGCATGCGCTGGGGGTGACCGTGGTCGCCGAAGGAGTCGAAACCGATACCCAGCTCGCTCACCTGCGTGATCTCGGCTGCGATGGCGCCCAGGGGTATCTGTTCAGCCGCCCGCTCCCCGAGGACGGTGTCCACGCCCTGCTCGGGGCGGGGACCATGAACTAACGGCACATCCCGAACCGGAGCTAGTGGGCGTCCCCGGAAATACGCTCCGGGTTGGTTGAAGGAGTCATAACAATGGTGTCGAATCTGGTTGGTAGTGGCCAGCAAGTACCGGATCGAGCTAAGCGAGGCGGAGGAGCGTGAGCTTCGTCGCCGCGCGGGGCAGTACACCCGTTCGCACCGCGAGGTGCTGCGCGCCAAGATCGTGCTGTTGGCCAGCGAGGGGCATTCCAACGCCGAGATCGCCCGGCGGCTTGACTGCACCGAGAAGTCGGTCTGGAAGTGGCGAAGACGGTTCTGCGAGTTGGGCATTCCGGGCTTGGATGAGCAGCCGCGGCCGGGTCGTCCGCGGTCGTTTTCCCCCCGCTCAGGTCGCCGAGATCAAAGCGTTGGCGTGCGAGCTGCCGGCCGAGTCGGGCCGGCCGCTGTCGCGTTGGTCGGCGGCTGAGCTGGCCCAACAGGCCGTCGAGCGCGGGATCGTCTGCTCGATCTCGGGCCAGACGGTGTGGCGGTATCTGGCCCAGGACGCGATCCGTCCGTGGGCGTGGCGCTCGTGGATCTTCCCGCGCGACCCGCACTTCGCCGAGAAGGCCGGCCGGGTGCTGGACCTCTATGAGCGCCGCTGGGAAGGCAAGCTGCTGCACCCCGGCGACTACGTGATCTCGGCCGATGAGAAGAGCCAGCTGCAAGCGCTGCTCGCCCGTCACCAGCCGGTCGCGCCCGGTCCCGGCCGGCCCGGACTCAGAGAGTTTGAGTACACCCGCCTGGGCACCATGGCCTACCTGGCCGCGCTGGACGTCCACGACCCCCAGCGCGGCCTGTTCGGCCGCTGCGAGCCCAAGACCGGGATCGAGCCGTTCGGACGGCTGGTCGAGCAGGTCATGAGCACCGAGCCCTACGCCTCGGCGCAGCGCGTGTTCTGGATCGTCGACAACGGCTCCAGCCACTGCGGTCAACGCTCGATCGACCGCCTCCAAGACGCCTGGCCCAACCTCGTGCTCGTCCACCTGCCCGTGCACGCCTCGTGGCTCAACCAGATCGAGATCTACTTCTCGATCCTGCAGCGCAAGGCTCTCACCCCGCGACACTTCGCCAGCCTGACCGCGCTCGAGCAGCGCATCACCGACTTCCAAGCCGACTGGCAGCGCGACGCGACCCCAATCGACTGGCGCTACACCCGCCGCGACCTCAACCGCCTGCTTGAGCGCATCAACCACCACGACCAACTCCCCCGTGCGGCCTAACCGTACTTCCGGGGACGTCCACTAGGCGCGGAGGACGAACCCCGCACCTCGCAGCGTGCGGATCAGGGGTGGATCGCCCAGCTTGCGGCGCAGGCGGGTGACATAGCGGTCGACCACGTTGGCCTCGGCGGCGCCGCCCCAGATCTCGTCGATCGCCCGCTCGCGAGTCACGGTCCGCCCGGGGTGGCGCAGCAGGAGCTCGAGCAGCGCCGCCTCCCGCCCGGTCAGCTCGATCGTGCGGGGCCCGCGGGTGACAGTGCGGGTGGCCAGATCGAGCCCCAGATCGGCGTAGGCCAGACGTTCCTCGGCCCCCTTTCCCCGGCGAGTGAGCGCGCGCAGGCGCGCGATCAGCTCGGCGACCGCGAACGGCTTGACCAGGTAATCGTCGGCGCCCGCCTCCAGCCCGGCCACCCGGTCGGCCACGCCGTCGCGGGCGGTGAGCATCAGGATCGGGGTGGGCAGCCCGCGGCGGCGCAGCCGCCGGCAGACCGAGAGCCCGTCGATGGCGGGCATGGCGACGTCGAGGACGATCACATCCGGGGCGCTGCGCTCGGCGGCGAGCAGGGCGGCACCCCCGTCCCCGGCCACTGTGACCTCGTAGCCCTCGGCGCTCAGCGTGCGGGCGAGCATGCGACGCAGGGGCGGGTCGTCATCGACCACCAGGACCCGCTCGCCCAGCTGCTCCGTCATCCACCGGCCACGTCGCGGCGAACGAAGACCAGGAAGGCGGCCCCGATCGCCGGCACCGCGTAGAGCAGACACACCCACACGGCCCGGATGATCGGGGCCCAGTCGATCGGAGTCCGCAGGAGCCCCTGCCAGGCGTTGAACTGCGTGCTCAGCAGATAGGGCTGAAGTCCGCTCAGCCCGGGCAGGATCCCGATCAACTGAAACAGCAACGAGACCATCAGCGTCCCGACCACGGCCGCGGCGCTGTTCCGGGTGATCGCGGAGAGCAGCAGGCCGATGCAGACGATGGCGGCGATCGGGATCAGGTAGACGAGCAGGCTGACGTAGACGAGTTCGGTCGCTTTGGGGGCGGCGACAATCGTGCCCGAGAGGCTCTGGAGCGAGTTGTAGCCCGACTGCAGGCTCCCGGCGAGAACTGCCACCGTGCCGGAAAGCAGAATCGCGACGATCGCGTAGGTAGCGGCCGCCAGCGCCTTGCCGGCGAAGATCTGCCAGCGCTCTAGCGAGCGGGTGAAGATCGTCTTCAGGGTGCCGTTGTGGTCCTCGGAGGCGAAGATGTCGCCGGCCACCAGCGCCGTGATCAGCGGGAACATCCACACCGCGCCGAACAGCAGCAGCACCAGCGGGACGGCGAGGCCGCTGCGATCCAGGTACGAGGAGAGGGCGAAGTCGCCGCCGTGCTGGGAGCTGTGGTGGCGGAAGTGGATCGCCAGGACGAACAGGATCGGGACGATGATCGCTGCCCCGAGACCGAGATAGGTTCGCTTCTGGTGGCGGAGCTTGAACAGCTCCCAGCGGTAGACGGTGGTGGTCCCGGGCATCAGGCCGCTGCCTCCCGGGCGTGGGCGGGCACCGAAGCCGGCGCCGCCGCGTCCGCCGCGCCCGCGTCGCCCTCGGTGAACGAGAAGAACAGATCCTCGAGCGTCACGGTCTGCGGCGCTAGGGCGTGGATCAGCGCGCCCGCCTCGATCAGCGCCTGGGACAACTGGGCCACCGCCCCCTCGTCGGCGGTGAAGAGGATCCGCCCGTGCTCGTTGAGGTGGGCGTCACGGACCTCGGGCTGGGCGCGGCAGACGGCGAGCGCGCGCTCGTCGTCGGTGGTCTCGAGGCGATACGAGGTGCCGGCGGCGTCACGCTGAAGGGCCGCGATCTCGCCCTCGTAGACGATCTTCCCCGAGCGGACGATGGCCACCCGGTTGCACACGTCCTCGACTTCGGCCAGCAGGTGGCTGGAGAGCACGACCGTCATGCCCTGATCGGCCAGGCGCCGGATCAGCAGACGCATGTCGCGCATGCCGGCGGGGTCAAGTCCGGTGGCGGGCTCGTCGAGGAGCAGGAGCTTGGGCTGGCGCAGCAGCGAGGCGGCGATCCCGAGCCGCTGGCGCATGCCGTGGGAGTAGCCGCCGACGCGGTCCTTGGCGCGGCCGGCCAGCTCCACGGTGTCAAGCGCCTCATCGATGCGCTGCGAGGCACCCCCGCCGTCGTAAGCGGCGAGCATCTCGAGGTTGCGCCGGGCACTGAGATACGGATAAAAGGTCGGTGCCTCGACGAAGCCGGCCACACGCTCCAGGGCAGCCACGCTCTGCAACGGATCACGTCCGAACACCCGGACGGTGCCCTCGGTCGGGCGGATCAGGCCGAGCATCATGCGCAGCGAGGTGGTTTTGCCCGCCCCGTTGGGACCCAGGTAGCCATAGACGTCGCCGGGGTGGACGGTGATGTCCACCCCGGCCACGGCGGTCAGCTCGCCGTAACGCTTGACCAGTCCACGGACCTCGAGCGGCGCCGGTCCGTCCGAGGCGGCGGCGGGCTCGACCCGGACCGGCCCGGCGCTCACAGGGCCCGGGCAGCCGCGTCGGCGGCCGCCGAGGGCACCGAGCCGAGCACCGTGTAGGCGACGCCGTTGCGGGTGAAGTGAACCACCGTGCCCAACGCCGTATCGAGTTCGGTCCCGGTGGCCCCGTTGATCGAGACCGTGGGCAGGCTAAGGGGGCTCTTGCTGCTGCCGCTCTGACTCGAGCTCGAGCTCGAGCTTGTCGAGCTGGACTTGCTGGCCCTCTGCTCGATCACCACGATGCCGCCCAGGCCCTGGCCGTAGGTGACCAGCGCGGCCGGCTTGCCGCTCATGCTCAGCAGGCTGGCACCCTGCCGGGGCAGGCCGACGAGGCTGTGCGGCGCGGCGAGCGCGAACGGCAGCTTAGCCTTGACCACCGCGAGACCGTGAACAGCGGCGTGCTTGGCGTGCTTGGCGTGCTTGGCGTGCTTGGCGCCCTTGACAGCCTTGCCGGCCTTGGCCCCGATCTGTCCGGATGCAATCTTGACCACCTTGGATCCCGCCGGGCGCGAGACGGCGAAGTTGGAAGCGGGCACAGCGCCGTAGGAGACGTTGGTCGCCTTGAGCTCGAGTACCGGGCTGGGGTTTCCACGGGCGTAGACGGCGATCCGCAGCGGCACGCCGCGAACGGCGTCCCAGGCCAGCTGGGCTGAGCCGAGGAGTCCACCGTCGTGCTTGGGGCCGATGCTGACCGTGTAGGCGGGCTGGCCGCCGACGTCGCTCGGGGTCGCCCCGGACACGCTGGCGTGCTGCATGAGCTTGCTCAGCTCGGTCTGGATCTGAGCGATGGTGGGCAGCGCATCGGCCTTCTTGGTCGCGGCGCCCTTGCTCTTGGTTTTGCCCTTGGCGTGACCCAAATCGGCCGGGAGGGTGCCCTGGTAGACGGTGTGTGAGGACGGCTCGGAGATCCAGAACGAGCGGCCGTTGACGACCACCTGGGCGTCCCCGCTGGCTGACTGCAGCTCAAGCCGCAGACGGTCCTTGGCCAGCCACAGACGGCCAGTGGCTCCGGTCAGGATCGGGTCTGAGCCCTGCAGGCTCGAGGCATCGATCAGGTGGTTGGTGAAAGTGATGTCAGCCGAGACGCCCTTCACAGCCGGTGCGGCCAGCGCGGCGCGGACGGCGGCGGACAGCGACTTGTGCTTGGGCACGGGGCCGGTCCCGGAAGCGGCGACCGCGATCGCAGTTCCGGCGGCGATTGCCACCACGAGACCGGCCAGTGCGGCGAGCAAGCGCCGGGTCGAAGCTGTACGCAGAAATCTCATGACTCACAACCGCCTTTCTGGAACACGCGGTCCAAGATCGCAGACCAGCCTGAAATTACTCTGACAGATGGGATCGGCCGGCTCGGACAAAGACAGTCCACCCGAGCCCCGGCGCGCTACCGTCGCACCAGCATGTGCCGCCTGTTCGGGATGAGTGGCGGGCGCGAGCCCGTGTCGGCGACCTTCTGGCTGCTCGAGGCGCCCGACTCGCTGGCCGCCCAGAGCCGGCGCGAGCCCGACGGCACCGGGCTCGGCCGATTTGACCGCCACGATCAGCCGGTGATCGACAAACAACCCGTGGCCGCGTACGACGACCAGGACTTCGCCCGCGAGGCGCGGGAAGTGAACTCCCGCACCTTTGTCGCCCACGTGCGCTACGCATCCAACGGCGGCCTCACCGTCCAGAACACCCATCCATTCGAGCAGTCCGGGCGCCTGTTCGCGCACAACGGGGTGATCGGGGACGTGCCGGCGCTCGAGCGCGAGCTCGGCGGGGCGATGTCCCTGGTCTCGGGTGAGACCGACTCCGAGCGCTTCTTCGCCCTGATAACAAGCGAAATCGCACGGTGCGGCGATATCGGCGAGGGGATCGCGACCGCTTGCCACTGGGTGGCCGAGCACCTGCCGGTGCTCTCGCTCAACTTCATTCTCATCACGCCCGAGGAATTGTGGGCCCTGCGGTATCCCGACACCCACGAGCTGCACCTGCTCGAGCGGCGCCCGGGCGGACCGAGCGGAGCGCGGCATCTCGAGCAGGCCAGCGCGCGCGGCAGCATCCGGGTGCGGGCCGGCGACCTGCGCACCCGCGCCGCGGTGATCGTGGCTTCGGAGTGCATGGACGAGGACGCGGGCTGGCGCGCGGTCGCACCCGGAGAGCTGCTGCACGTCGGCCCCGGCCTCTCCGTGCACCGCCGTCAGCTCTTCGACGGACCGCCCGCCCACCTCCTGACCCTGGCCGACCTGGATCCCAAGGCGGCGGCGTCCCAGCAAGCCTCGGCGCGAACGTGATCGCGGGCGCGCTCCCGCTCGACTGACAGCTGCGCCGTGAGCGACTCCACCAGCCTCGTCTACCGCAGCGCCCGGTGCTATGAGTTGGTCATGCGTGTCCTCTACGGCCGTCATTACAGCGCCCGCCTGCGCGCCGTAGCCGAGCAGGTTCCGGCCGGCAGCTCGGTGCTCGAGCTGTGTCCCGGCCCGGGGGCGCTCTACCGTCGCCACCTGCGCGGCCGCGCCGCCGCCTACACCGGCGCCGACGTCAATCCCGGCTTCGTGGATCGCCTGCGTCGGCTGGGGGCAGATGCCGTTGTGCTTGACCTGACCGGTTCGGACCCGCTGCCTGAGGCCGACGTGGTGATCATGCAGGCCAGCCTCTACCACTTCCTCCCCGGGGCCGAAACCATCGTCGAGCGGATGCTGGGTGCGGCTCGAGAGCGCGTGATCGTCGCCGAGCCGATCCGCAATCTTTCCCACAGCCGGCTGCCGTGGCTCGCGGCGCTCGGGCGCCGGGGGACCGATCCCGGATCGGGCGCCGGCCATGAGCAGCGCTTTGACGAGCCCACTCTGGACCGCTTGATGGCCGCCTTCGGCGAGGCGATTGTGACGGCGTTCACGATTCCCGGGGGTCGGGAGAAGGTGTTCGTACTGGACCCTCGGCCCGCGCGTCGATCAGAAACAGGGGGCGATCCTTGACCTGGTCGAAGATCCGTCCCACGTACAGGCCGACCACGCCCACGCTGACCAGGATCAGCCCCGCCAGGACGAGCAGAAGCACGGCCAGGCTCGTGTACCCGGGGACGGTCTGGTTGGGCTCGGCGAAGTAGTCGGCTACCTCGAACAGGGCCAGCACGATGCCCACGGCCGCGACGACGAAGCCGACCAGCACGACCATCCGCAACAGCACCGTGCTGCGGAAGAACATGCCGTCCAGCGCCACGTGGACCAGGCGGCCGGGCGTGTAGGCGCTGCGGCCCTCGTGACGCGCGGCGTGCTCGATCTCAACCGTCGTGGAGTCAAAGCCGAGCCAGTCCAGCGCGATCATGTACTCGCGGTCCTGGTCGCGCAAGCGCAAAAAGGCCGTGACGACCCGATCTGAGAGCAAGCTCAGCGTGCTGTAGTCCGGCGAGGTCTCGGTTTCGAGCGTGAGGCGGCGGTAGAGCCGACTCCCCCACCGCTTCAGGCGCGGGTGATGACGGTCCCGGCGCACGGTGCGGACCACATCGAAGCCTTCGTGCGCGGCCGCCCACAGCCGCGGGATGTCCTCGGGAGCCTCCTGCAGGTCGCAGTCCATTACGGCGACCCAGCGGCCCCGAGCCTCCGAGAGTCCCGCGGTGATCGCCGCGTGCTGCCCGAAGTTGCGGCTCAAACGCAGCGCCTTGACGTGACCGTCGGTCCGGGCCAGGCGCTGCAGGACGCTCCAGCCGTCGTCGACGCTGCGGTCGTCGACGAGGACCAGCTCGTAGCTCTCGGTGATGCCGGCCACGCTGCGCGTGAGCCGCTCGTGGAGTGCGTCCAGACAGCCCCCGCAGGCGTAGACCGGGACCACCACGCTGAGCTGCACTTCACCCGTGCGCCGGGGGGTGCCCATGGTATGCGCCATCTTGGCAGCCGACGATGACGCCCGTCCAATGGGGATGGGTTGCCCTTATGTGTTGAGGGGATTACTGCTGCATTCGGTGACTTGGGGAGCGGGCGGGTGAGCTCAGTGGTGGGAGGCGACGGTGAGCTGCAACCGGCGATAGTTGAAGCCGTAGGCCCCCGAGCAATCCAGATGGGCGGCGCAGCCGTCGAAGTTGGCGGCCCACTTGAGCCACAACGAACGGCCGTCGCGGCTGATCCAGCGGATCGGAAAGCCGGCGCCATAGCCGTTGGTGGGTCCGAAGTAGGGCTCGCGGGCCACGAACGAGAATGGTCCCCAGGGGTGCGGGGCACTGAGGATCACCAGCTCGGAGCCGTTGCGCCAGACGCCGGGGGGCGTGGCCCCGTAGGACCACGTGAAGGTGAGCAGGTACTGGTGCAGCGGCGAGTCGTAGGCCATCTGCGGATAGGTGATGTGGCCCGGCCAACTGGCGATCGGTGCGGTTGGGGTCACGCCCGTGCTGAACTGCGGCACCCCGCCGGGCATGCCCGAGATCCATTGCCACTTGCCGGGGTCGGTCAGGTCGGCCACGTCGGGCCGGCTGCGCCCCATGATGATGGCGTTGGCGTTGAACTCGCGCTCGGTGGCGAGCGCGTACACCCAACCATCGGTGTAATAGCCGCCCTCACCCCGGATCACCCAGCTGAGGTTGCCCAGCGGGGCCGGAAACGGGTGCCCCCCTGACTGCCACGTGTCCCCGTGATCGGACGAGTAGGCGATGCCGGCCAGACCGGTGAAGGGGCCGTTGATCCCCCAGCGCCAATCGTTTTCCTGGGTCGCGAAGAGGACCTTCTGGGCTTCCACGAGGCCGCTCGAGTAGTAGGGCCCCAGAGGGCCGGCCCACAGCGAGCGGTTGTGACGGATCTCGGAAAAGGTGTGCGGCGCCGGCTTGGTCGGATCACCGACGTGGGCGAAGCGGATGTGGGGCGGGGTGCCGACGATCCGGGCCAGAGACTGCTTCCAGACCTCGGTCGAGCCGACGTCGCTCTCCCCGTCATTGATCATCGTGTACTGATTGCCATCGTCGGCCCAGACGGTGGGCAGGATGTCGCCGACCTGATTGGAGGGCGGCGCGTAGCGCGCGCTCGTCCAGGTGGCGCCGCGGATCAGCGAGCTCGAGGGAAAGGGCGAGTCATTGCTGCGCAACAGGGAGGTGGCGTGGGCCAGGGCAGGGGTCAGTAGCAGGCACAAGAGAGCCAGGCTGATGAGGAAACCCGGGGACGCGCGTCGCAAGCCCGCGAATTAAAGCGGCGCGCTGTCAGATTGGCGTCAGCGGGGCGCGTCGAGGGCTGGACTCAGCGTCCGCGGGGCTGCGTGAAGACGAGCAGCGCGGCCGGCGTGTGCCGGAAGTAGCGCGGAGCTGCCCGGGCCAGTGCGGCGATGCTCACCCACTGGGGACGATCGAGGACGAAGCGGGCGACGATGAAGTTAGCGACTCGCACGCGGGACAGGAGCTGGGTTCCTGGGGGAGCGACGCTTCGGGGTACCGCGGCGACCCGGCGACGACGGCTCCGATCACGCTGGTCTCCGGGTGGATGGGTGGCCTCCGCTGCTGCACCGGCCCCGCTGGGATGCTCGCTGACCAGCGCGATGCGCTTGGTCGCGCCGACCACGTCCACCTCGCTGATCAGGACGCGCCGGGCGTGGGGCTGGGCCCAGTTGACCCCCGGCAGGTAGATCTTCAGGGGCTGCGCGGTGGTCCCGTTGGCGGCCAGGACGGCCCGCGCGCGGACCGCGGGACCAAGGGCGCGAGCCACGCTGCGCCAGTTGGCCCGCTGGAGGAAGGCATGAGTCTGGACCTCGACGGTCGCCGCGGCAAAGCCGACCAGCAGGAGTACGGCCAGGACCGCCCCGACCCGGGCCAGCCGGGGCGCGGTGCAAGCCGCGGCGAGCACGGTGATGACCGGCACCAGGGCGGGAATCTCGTTGCGCGACAGAAAGTAGTCCTGACCGGCGGCCGCCAGGATCAACGGTCCGACGAACACGGCGGCCGCCACCCCGGCCGCGACGACAGCCCCCCGGCGCCGCTCGCCGTCGGTGCTGCCCCGCCACACCAGCAGCACGGTGACGATGGTCAGAACGAGCCCCAGAGCCAGCCCCTGAAACAGCGTGGTCCGCCGATAGAGATTGCTGGCCGTCCACTCGACGACCCCCATCGAGATCCGGTGGGTGAGCGGGATGTTCGCGATCCACCCCGCGCCGTGGCTCGGCGCGGCGTCGGCGATCGCGAACGGCAGCATCGCCAGCTGGGCGGCGGCGACCACGGCGGCGGCGACCACGGTGGCCCGGTTGCGATGGCGCCAGAGCAGGAAGACGGCCTGCGGGGCGATCGCAAAGCCGGCGAAGAAGTGGGTCAT
>JBOGYN010000557.1:0-3807 GCA_050696855.1 Solirubrobacteraceae bacterium
GGTCAGCCGCGGAGTGCTGATCCCCAACGAGCGCGGCCTCGAGAACGCGCTTAAGCTGCGCCGACATTTCGACGAGATCAACGTCTTCATGTCCGCCACCGAGACCCACAACCGCAAGAACGTCAACCGTTCGGTCCCGGAGTCACTGGCCGCCCTGGAACGGGTGCTCCCCCGCGCCCGGGAAGCCGGTCTGCGCTGCGAAGCCGTGATCAGCGTCGCCTTCGGCTGTCCCTACGAAGGCCACGTGGAGCCCGCGCGCGTGCTCGAGATCGCAGGCCGGCTGGCGGGCGCGGGAGCTCAGGAGATCGGCTTCGGGGATACGAC
Organism: Solirubrobacteraceae bacterium; assembly: GCA_050696855.1. GTDB lineage: Bacteria > Actinomycetota > Thermoleophilia > Solirubrobacterales > Solirubrobacteraceae > Palsa-465. The sequence continues at coordinate 325 of JBOGYN010000557.1, forward strand.
CGGCATGGCCAACCCCCCTCAGGTCCAGAGCTTCTTCACGGCCGCGCAGCAGGCACTGCCGGGGATCGAGCTGACGGCCCACTTCCACAACACGCGCGGTCAGGGTCTGGCCAATGTCTACGCCGCACTCGAAGTCGGCGTCGACTCGTTTGAGTCCAGTTTCGGAGAACTGGGGGGATGTCCTGTCCCCCCCGGCGCAACCGGAAACGTCGCCACCGAGGACGTCGTCTCGATGCTCCACGAGAGCGGGGTGCAGACCGGCATCGACCTTCCAGCTCTGATCGCGTGTTCGCGCGCCGTGCAGGACCACCTCGGCCGCGAGCTGGGCAGTCACACGCTCGTGGCCGGCCCGGTCGAGTGGCACCGCTGATGGCCGAGCGCGTACTGATCGCCAACCGAGGTGAGATCGCCCGCCGCGTGATCAGGACACTTGACCGGCTCGGCATCGGGTCAGCGGCCGTCTACACGCCGGGCGACCACCAAGCGCTGCACGTCCGTGAGGCGGGCACCGCGGTCGCCGTGTCCTCCTACCTGGAGATCGACGAGATCGTGGACGCGTGCGCGAGCACGGGCGCCGTCGCGCTGCACCCCGGGTACGGCTTCTTGTCCGAGAACCCCGACCTGGCGCGAGCCTGCCAGGCGGCCGGCGTCGTGTTCGTCGGGCCCCCCGCCGAGGCCAGCGAGCTAATGGGTGACAAGGTCCGCGCCAAGGCCGCGGCCGAGGCGGCCGGCGTGCCCGTGGTGCCGAGCTTCAGCGAGGAGGAAGCAGCCGCGCCCGGGGCCCCCTACCCGCTGCTGGTCAAGGCCGCCGCCGGCGGCGGTGGCCGGGGCATGCGCGTCGTACCGACTCCGGCGGAGCTGCCCGCGGCGCTGCAATCGGCGCGCCGGGAAGCCCAGGCCGGGTTCGGCGACGGCCGCGTGTTCATCGAGCGCTTCCTCCCCCGGGCCCGCCACATCGAAGTCCAGATCCTCGCCGACGCCCACGGCAACGTGATCCACCTCGGCGAGCGCGAGTGCTCCCTGCAGCGCCGTCACCAGAAGGTGATCGAGGAGTCCCCGTCTCCGGTCGTCGACGAGGCGCTGCGGGTCCAGCTCGGCGAAGAGGCAGTGGCGCTGGCCCGGGGGGGTGGCTACCGGGGGGCGGGAACGGTGGAGTTCATCGCTGCGGCCGACGCGCCCGCCGAGCACTACTTCCTGGAGATGAACGCCCGCCTCCAGGTCGAGCATCCGGTCACCGAGCTGGTCACCGGGTTAGACCTGGTCGAACAGCAGCTGCGGATCGCGTCAGGCGAGCATCTCGGGTTGGCCCAGGCCGACGTGCGCCTGACCGGTAATGCGATCGAGGCGCGGATCAACGCCGAGGACGCCAGTCACGGCTTTTTGCCGACGACCGGCACCGTGCTCGGCTACCGGCGGCCGCCGGGCGTCCGGATCGATGACGCGATCGAGGTCGGGACCGAGGTCGGCACCGAGTATGACTCGATGCTCGCCAAGGTCATCGCCCACGGCGCCGATCGGGCCGCCGCGCTGGCAGTGCTCGACCAGGCGCTGGCCGAGACCGCGATCCTGGGGGTGACCACCACGACCGGCTTCATCAGAGCGCTGCTGGCCACCGACGAGGTCGCCTCCGGACGGCTCGATACCGGGCTGATCGAGCGGGGCATCGCGACCACCGTGGGCCCCGATGAGGCAGCGGTCGCGACCGCCGCGGCGGTGATCCTGCTGGTGCAGACGGCGGCGGCCCGCGGCGACGAGCCCTTTGACCGCACCGACGGCTGGCGGCTGAGCGGCCGGAGAGCCGGCTCCTGGTGGCGGCTGGCCGTAGGAGCCGGGGTCCCCGATGACGTGGAGCTTAAAGCCCTCGATCATTACGACATCGAGGGGACAGGTCCGGACTCGATCGCCATGACGATCGACGGCGTGCGCCGGGAATGGACGTACGCGGCCCAGGATGGCGCGGTCTGGGTGAGCGCGGACGGCGGCGCCTGGCCGGTGAGCCGGTGCGGCGCCGAAGAGGCCGCGCACGCAGACGCCGATGGGGCCCTGCGAGCACCGATGCCGGGACAGGTGCTGCTCGTCCCGGCGACCGCCGGGCAGACCGTGAGCGCCGGCGATCCCGTGGTGGTGCTCGAGTCGATGAAGATGGAGCTGGTCATGACCGCGCCGGTGGACGGCGTGGTGGCCGAGTTGAGTGTGGCCGTCGGCGACCGCGTGGTGGTCGATCAGCCGCTGGCCCGAGTGGAGAGCGCGGCATGAGGGTCCTGGAGACCGCGGTTCAGCCGGGCAGCGAGGAGTTCGAGGCCAACCAGGCCGCCAACCTGGAGCTGGTCGAGGATCTGCGCGCGCAGCTCGAGCGAGTGGCCGGCGGGGGCGGCGAGCGGTCCCGCGCGCGCCACGTCAGCCGGGGCAAGCTTCTGCCCCGGGACCGCGTCGACGGGCTGCTCGATCCGGGCGCGCCGTTCCTCGAGCTCTCGCCGCTGGCCGCCCACGGTCTCTACGACGGCGAGGCTCCGGGGGCGGGAATCATCACCGGGGTCGGCCGGGTCAGCGGACGTGAATGCGTGATCGTCGCCAACGACGCGACCGTGAAGGGAGGCACGTACTACCCGATCACGGTCAAGAAGCACCTCCGCGCTCAGGAAGTCGCCCTGCACAACCGGCTGCCCTGCATCTACCTGGTGGATTCGGGCGGAGCCTTCCTCCCGCGCCAGGAGGACGTATTCCCCGACCGCGAGCACTTCGGGCGCATCTTCTTCAACCAGGCCACCATGTCAGCGGCGGAGATTCCTCAGATCGCCGCGGTGATGGGCTCGTGCACCGCGGGCGGCGCGTACGTCCCGGCGATGAGTGACGAGACGGTGATCGTGCGCAACCAGGGCACGATCTTCCTGGGTGGGCCACCGCTGGTGAAAGCTGCCACCGGCGAGGAGGTGACGGCCGAGGAGCTCGGGGGCGGCGAGCTTCATTCCCGGATCTCGGGCGTCACCGACCACCTCGCTTCCGACGACCGTCACGCGCTGGAGATCGTCCGTGGGATCGTGTCCACGCTGGCGCCTAGGCCGCCGCTGCCCTGGAAGCGGCTGGCCGTCGAGGATCCGTCCGTCGACCCGGGGACGCTGCTCGGGGTGATCCCGCCCGACCTGCGCCGTCCCTACGACGCGCGCGAGATCATCGCCCGGATCGCCGACGGCTCGCGCTGGCACGAGTTCAAGGAGCTCTACGGCGGGACGCTGGTCACGGGGTTTGCCCATATCCACGGCCACCCGGTGGGCATCCTGGCCAACAACGGGATCCTGTTCTCCGAAAGCGCCCTCAAGGGCGCCCACTTCATCGAGCTGTGTGACCAACGGCGGATCCCGCTCGTGTTTCTTCAGAACATCACCGGCTTCATGGTCGGCCGCGACTACGAGGCGGGCGGGATCGCCAAGAACGGGGCCAAGATGGTCACCGCGGTCTCAACCGCGCGCGTCCCCAAGCTGACCG
>JBOGYN010000558.1:0-3280 GCA_050696855.1 Solirubrobacteraceae bacterium
ACCGAGGCCATCGCGCCGCTGGCCAGACGCAGCAGCGCCAGCGCCACATCCTCGACGTCGATCTCGAGCTCGGACACGCGCCCGACCTCGGCGGTGACCGAGGAAACCGGGCCCAGCAGCCAGGTCAGGTAATCGAGCTCGTGGATCGAGTCGCTGACGACACCGCCGCCGAGCGCAGCCCGGGCGCTGTAGGCGGTGCGATAGTCGCGGCCGGGGCGCCATCCCCGCAGGTCGGAGCCCGAGGACAGCTGGGCGTAGCGGATCGTGCCCAGCCGCCCCGAATCCAGCAGCTCGCGCAGCGCCTGCACCCCGGGGTGAAAGCGGAGGTTCATGGCCACCGCGCAGGTCAGACCGCGGGCCCGCGCGACGTCCGCGATGCGAACGGCGTCGGCGGGGGAGATGGCCATCGGCTTCTCGACCAGCACCGGCCGATCCTGCTCCAGCGCCGCCAGGGCGTGCTCGGCGTGCAGCGAGGTCGGGGACGCCACCACCACCGCATCGGCGCCGGCGATCGCCTCAAACACGGTGTCGGCGCGCGCCAAGGCATTTCCGGCGTCCGGCGTGGGGTCAAAGCCGATCACCCGATGACCGAGCGCCACCAGGTTGTGGGCGTGGCGAGACCCGATCGAGCCCAGGCCGAGGACGGCGACGGTCATCCTCGGCAGCGGCCGGCGCCGGACGGAGACCTCCGGGTCCAGGCCCAGCGAGCTGACGATCGCGCTCATCGTCGGGTCGGGGCCGAGTTCGGCCACCACGCTCCGGATGATCTCGGCGTCCTGCGCGGTATCGAGCGTGATCCGGACCTGGCTGCGCGAGGGCTCGAGGCGCAGCTCGCCGGTCGTGAACCGTTCGGGCTGGCGACGGATGAACGGGGTGACGTGCTCGCGATCCTCAGCGTCCACCGCCTCGTCGGCGGCCTGGCGCAGCGCTGCGGCCGAGATGACCTCGACGTCGAGCCCGTTGGGATAGGTCCGCGGCTCGAGCGTGTTGGTGACGTAGTCGGCCTCGAGGTTGCGCCAATGGCTGACCACGGAGTCGATCACGCCGGCGTCTGAGAGTGGGCAGTCGCCGGTGATCCGGACCACGGCGTCGGCCCGGTAGGCATCGCACGCCATCCGGTAGCGGGTCAGGACGTCGTGCAGGGGGCCGCGCAGGAAGGGGATGGCGAGCCTCCGGGCCTCGTCCTCGAGGGCATCGTCGGAGGACTCGGTGGAGGTGGCGAGCACGATCTCGTCCAGCTCACCGGCCCGCGAGATGCGCCGTATCAGCAGCTCGAGCGCAGTGTGCTCGCCCAGGCGGATCAGCACTTTGCCCGGCAGCCGGCTCGAGCTCATGCGCGCCTGGACCACGGCCACCACCCGCCGGCGCGACCCGTTCAGATCATTTCCCATTGCAGGATGTCGTCCTCACTCAGCGCGACCTTGAGCTCACGGCCGACCACACGGTCCAGCTCGCGCGGCGCGATCCCCAGGCCGGGCCGCTTGGTGGTCAGCATGTGACGCTCGAGCACGGTCCCGCGTGGCAGGTCGCGCGTGGCCACGAGGCTGCGGCGCGCCACCCGGTAGAGATCGTCGCGCTCCTCGGGCGAGGGCCCGGCTTTTACCCCGTCCCCGAGCGCCTGCCGAGCCTCGCGGACCCCGGAGACCAGCTCCTTGAGCTCGTCGGGCTCCAGCGAGAACGAGTGATCGGGTCCGGGCATCGTGCGGTCAAGCGTGTAGTGCTTCTCGATCATCGCCGCCCCGAGGGCAGCGGCCGCGATCGGGACGGCCACGCCGGTGGTGTGATCCGAGAGGCCGACGGGGACCGCGAAGGCCTGCTCCATGGTCGCCATCGCCCGCAGGTTGATCAACCGCGCGGGCGCCGGATACATCGACGTGCATTGGAGCAGTACCACCTGCTCGCCGCCCTCCGTGCGCACGGCCTCGAGCGCCTCTTCGATTTCCCCCAGGGTGGCCATCCCGGTGGAGATGATCAGCGGACGTCCGGTCGCGGCGGCGTGGCGGACCAGGGGAATGTCTCCGATCTCGAACGAGGCGATCTTCAGCAGCGGCACGCCGATCTCGTGCAGTTCGTCCACCGCCTGGTGGTCAAAGGGCGCGGAGAAGAAGTCGATGCCACGGCTCTGGGCGTGCTCGGCGAGCATGCCCTGCCAGTCGCGCGGCAGCGAGATCGCTTCCATGACCTCATGGGCCGGCTTTTCCGAGAAGGCCTGAAGCGAGGAGATCTTCGGCGTGCGCTTGGAATAGATCCGGTCGCCCGAGTAAGTCTGGAACTTGACCGCGTCGGCGCCGGCGGCGGCGGCGGTGTCGATCAGGCGCTTGGCCACGTCAAAGTCACGGTTGTGGTTGGCGCCGATTTCGGCGATCACGTAGACGGGCTCGCCCGCGCCGATCACCCGCTTCCCGAGCTGCACGCGCCGATGCATCAGCTCACCGTCCAGACCGGGCTGGTGGCCGCTCCCTGCACCGCACGCAGCAGCGCGTGACCGGCCAGCGGGCGCCGGCCGTAGAAGACGCCGCCTGGCGTGGTCCCGAGCTTGGCCAGATTGACCCACTGCCCGTGGCGGAATTGCTGCACGATCACCGCGCCGGCCGCCTGGGCATGCCCCCACAGGGTCACGGTGGCGCCGGATCGGCCGGAGTGGACGCCCACGAACGGGAAGCGGAAGGCGCTGGTGGCCAGCTTGGCCTGACCGCCGGCCAAGAACACACCGCCGCCACCGCCGAAGAACTGGCTGCTCGTCCCCGAGTCGCGCAGCGTGAACCAGAGGACATGGCTGACTCCCTGGCGCCAGATCTCGTAGAAGCCGAGCGCCAGGTAGCGAGCCTGGAGCGCCTGCGAGATGCCAGTGGGGTTCGGGGGCTTGGTCCCCCAGCCAACCTCGGTCACCCACAGCGGCTTGGGGCCGGCGGGAAGCAGGCGGCCGCTGCTCAGCGCGGCCCGGACGACGCGCTGGAGCTTGCCGAGATCGGGGACGCTGACGTCGTCGGCGGCGCGGGCGTGAGTGGTCGGCTGGGCGGAGTAGGGGTGGGTGTCAAAGCCGTCAAAGTGGGCCGGGGATGGGCACGGCTCGGGGTGCAGAGCGGTGGTGTGCAGGCAGAGCAGCTCGCGGTAGAAGAGCACGGGGGCCATGCTCGAGAGCTTTGACGAACTGGGCGGGCTCCCGTACGGGGCGGTGCCGGCCGAGAGCACGGTCGCGTCGGGCCGGGTGGCCTTGATCGTGGCGTAGACGGCGTTGAGCATCGGGCGGTACAGCAGCGGGCTCTCGGCGATCCAGCCG
>JBOGYN010000559.1:0-4026 GCA_050696855.1 Solirubrobacteraceae bacterium
CAACAGCGACGCCCAGCAAATTATAAAGAGCACAAGTACGGCCCCCGTGCCCACGACGTTCAGGTAGGAGTCGTACTGGCCCGCGAAGGAGGCGCTCGGCAAGTCCTCCGCCGTCGCGCTTGATCGAACGGCGCAGGCCGCCTGCTCGCCGAGCCGGGCCAGCGCACGCGTAATCGCCAACGCGACGTCGTCAGGGATCGCGATCCCCTCAACGGCCCGACGGATCTCCGCGCTCAGCACGCCGATCGCCTCCCCATCCTCCGGCTCCAAGCGCGAGAGCCGAGTGAGCCGATCGTCGATCGACGGCGCTCCCACCAGGATCCGCTGGAACGCGTCCGTCGTCACGCACAATCCCGGCGGCACAAGGATGCCTTCGATCCGCGAAAGCTCCCCCAGGAGTGCGCCCTTGCCGCCAACGACCGCAACTTGGGTGCGGTCGATCTCCTGGAAATCCAGCACGTAGCGCATCCGCTCACCTCCGTCGGAGTTGACCTGGTCCACTCCGCTCCTGTTCATTGGTTCCATGGTGCGGCGGGTGTTTATGCGGCATGAATCAGGGCCTCATGAGAGCGCTCTGTTTGGTATAAATTGGAGGTGGGGAGGAGGTGGCATGAACATCGAGTTCCTCTCGAGCGTGGCGGTGATCGCGCCCGATCCGCCCGCCAGTCGCAAGCTGTACGTCGACGCCCTTGGGCTGCCGCTGGAGAGTCAGGGGGGCGACTATCACCACAGCGAGCAGATCGCCGGTCGCAAGTCTTTCGGTATCTGGCCGCTGGCCCAAGCCGCTGAGGCGTGCTTCGAAACGCGGCAATGGCCGGCGGTACGGTCGCGGCAACGCTCTAGATCTGCTGGCGAGGGCGTCTCAGATGCGATGCCCCACGAACCCGCGCGAAGAGCGGCAACCATGCGCCCCCGGGCCCAAGCGCGCGATCCGAGCTGGCCCGACGCTAGTACTTAGAGGCAGAGCAGCGCGCGGTGAGCATGATCAGTTCGCTGCGCGCCGGTTGCGGTGGGCGAGCGTGCGGACGGCGTAAAAGCTGGGGCGGCGCGTGTAGACGGAGTTGATGGTGAGGGGGTCGGTGCTTTGGAGTACGCCTTCGGAGGCGAAAGGGCCGGTCATCGTGTCGCGTTCGGTGGCGAACACGATCGCGGCGCCGGCGTGGAGCATGGCGGGGATCGCGGTGGTCATCCAGCGGGCTTGGGCGTTGGGGCCGTCCTGGTAGCTGGGCTGGGTCTGGAAGGTGGGGTTGGCTGGGTAGCCGGTCTCGGTGACCCACAGCGGGCCGTCAAAGCCAATGTGGCTGAAGTAGTGCCGCCAGCCGCGGACAACTGCGCCGGTGTCGGCCGGATTTGGGGTCCGGATGTGGATGTTGGCGATGTCGAACTTGTGCCGCGCATCGGTGCCGGCAGTTGCCAGCATGGCGTTCATCCAGGTGACTCCGTCTGCCCCGATGTTCATCAGGCCGCCGAGCGCGACCCGCGCGTGGGGGTTGACGGCGTGGATCGCGTCATAGGCGCTGACCAGGACCAGGGCGTATTGCTGGGGGGTGCCCAGGAATGCCCAGCTGCCGTCGGGCTCGTTGATGATCTCGAAGTCGTTGATGACCCCTCGGGTGTAGGCTGCGATCTCGCCTGCCTCGCGTCCCCACAGACCCGGATCGCTCGGCGGGCAGATCCAGGATGGAGACCCCGCCGGGGTCGCGGTGGGGCAGTGGGCCATGTACGACGGGGTGGCGGTCAGGTCAGCGAGCACCCGCAGGCGGTAGCGCCGCGCGAGCGACATGTATTGATCAACGCCGCTCCAGTCCGGCGGGCTGTTGGGGTTGGCGAACACGCCCGAGAGCTCGAGATCGAGCCGGATCTCAGACGCCCCGATCGCGGCGGCCTCTTTGAACATCGCCTGCATGGCGCTATACGGCGTGTTGAGGTAAAGCATCGAGTGCACGCCGATTGGCGTGAGCAGACGGTAGGCTGCCGCTGGTGTGGTCGCGGATGCCGGTGCTGCTGTGATCAACGCAAAGCACAGCAGAGCAGGCAAGGGGAAGTTGCAGCACACCCGCCTCCAGGCGGGCGCGCCCCGGACAGCCATGAGTACTCCTTCCGCCGCCGGTCACGCCGGGGCGTCAGACGATCGGCACTTCTCGAGTGGGTTTCAGGTGCCCTGAGAGCGCCGCGGCGGCAGCGTGAAGCGCCGCCTGGTCGCGCGATAGATGTACGCCTGCGCGCTCGCCGCACCCAGCGTGAGGAACGCCACCGCCAGCGCTCCGCACACCCTCAGGCCCCGCGACACGCGTTCCATGTCAAGCCACCCCCGCGCGCTCGCCGAGCGCCTGCTTGGCCTTGGCGGTGTCGGCGATGAACTCGCCGCGCACGAGCTTGCCCTCGCGCAGCGTGCACAGGTGCAGGTAGCGCGACTCCGACGCTCCGCCCGCGCCGACCGCATGTTGCACCCCGCGCACGACGACGTGTTCGCCGGCGTCGATGTACTCGTCAGGCTCGACGCTGAACTCGCTCCAGACCTGCGGGATCTGGGCGAAGTTCCCGAGCACGGCGTCCCGGCCGCGCACGACGCCGCCGAGCGGCAGGCTGTCGGGCGTCTCCCACTCGACCTCGTCGGCGAAATGCGCGCCCAGGCCCGGCAGATCACCCTTTATGAAAGCGCTATACGCGGCGCGTACCACCTCGACGTTCTCGGCCGACATGAAGGCCCCTCTCGGTTGCTTGCTGGCGCCAGCCAACCACGCGCAGCGACTCGAAACATCGGCCGACCGGCTATTAATCCCGAACCGCGAGCGCGGGGTCGGCGTGCCTCGGCGGCGTCAGGGCCACGGCCAAGAGCGCGACCAGGGTCGCTGCCGCCGCCATCCAGAATGCGCTCGTGAAGCCGCTGTGAGCTGGGATCCGGAGCACCGCGAGCAGCCGGGGTGGGACGCCGGCGCCGGCGCGCGCGCCGGCATGGGCCGCAACTCCATGCGCGGCTGGTAAGAGACGCGACGCGGCGGTGAGCACAGCGATCGTGACCTGGGTACCGAGCGCCGCGGCAACGGTTCGGATCACTGTGTTCAGGCCGACCGTGGCGGCGGTCTGAGCTGGCGGCGAGGCGAGCGCGACGAGGTCAGTGATCGCCCCGAGCGCGAGTCCGACCCCGGCACCGAGCGGGATCGTCGCGAGCGTCAGTGCGGCGACGCTCGGGTGAAGCAGCGCGAGGGCAACGTAGGTTGTGGTGGCTAGCAGAGTTCCGCATAGCGCCTGGGCACGAGCTCCGGTGCGAGGAACGAGGCGTCCACCGAGGAGGCCGGCGAGCAGCGTCGCGATCGAGCTGGGCACGAGCACGAGCCCGATCTGTGTCGTGCTCAGGCCGAGGCCGTAGCCGGTCAGCTTCGGATAGCCGCCGAGCAGTGGCACAAGCGTGAACACGATCAGCAGCGAGAAGCCCAAACCGCAGATCGCGACGTTTGCGCTCCAGATCGAGCGCAGCCCCAGCGCACGCGGATCGAGCAACGGCGCGGCCGCCGTCCGCTCACGCGCGACGAATACTACGAGTAGACCCGCAGCCGCGACGAACAGCAACACCGTACGCAGCGAGCCCCATCCCCACGCATTTCCTTGCGAGACCGCCAAGGTGAGCGACCCCAGCGCGCTCCCGAGCACAAACGCCCCGAGCAGGTCGAGCGGAGCCTGGGTGCGCTCGGCCGACTCGGGCACGGCCGTGCGCACCATCACGACGAGCATCACCGCGGCGGCGAACAGAACCCAGAAGATCGCCTGCACCGAGACGTGGTCGACGAGCACCCCGGCGAGCAGCAGCCCGATGACCGCGCCGACGCTACCGGCGGCCACCAGCATGCCGACAACCATGGTGAGGCGCGCCGCTGGCACGTGGTCCCGAGCGAGCGCGAGCGCGAGTGGGGCGACGCCGGCGCCGAAGCCCTGGACGACCCGCCCGGCGATCAGCAGGCCGATCGAGCCAGATAGTCCGCAGATCAGCGACCCGAGCGCGAACCACCCGAGCGACCACGTCAGCAC
>JBOGYN010000560.1:0-1679 GCA_050696855.1 Solirubrobacteraceae bacterium
CTGTCAATCAGCTCGTCCAGCTCGTACCAGAGTGCCTGGGTGGAGAACTCCACCGTGGGCAGGTCCAGGGTCTGGAAGTCGATCACCTGGTGGTCGGAGAGGGCTTTGCGCTGATAGCCGAGGACGACCTCGGAGTACACGACCGACCCAAATGACAGCGTTACCCCTGCCGTTTCGCGGCGCTGAACCAGGCGCTCGATGTAGGTCATGCTCTCGCGCTTGGTCTGCGTGAAGTAATTGCCGTCAAAGGGCTCGAGCAGCGCCCGCCGCCCGCTGAGGTCGAGCTCCAGGACGGCGTAGGAGCGGCCCATGTGCAGGTAGATCGCGCCCACATGGACGGTGGAATACGCGCGGCCGGCTTCGATCGATCCGAGCACCTCGCCGGAGCTGGCGTCGATCAAAACGAAACTGTCGGCCGACGCGGAGCGCAGCGCGACCTGCGCGGCCGGGTACTCGTCGGCGCGCCGGGGTACGAAACCGGTGGCGCGCTCGCGCAGCAGCCCGGCCGCGGTCAGCGTTTGCGCGTGCTCGTGCCACTGGGCGCCGAGGATCAGCTCATCGGCGCCGTTCAGAGGAGCTTCGTGGGCGGCACAGAGGAGGTGTTCGGCATAGATCTCACTGCTGCCGGGATCGAGAATCGCGGCTTCGACCGGGCGACCGAGGAAGTCGTCGGGATGACGGCAGAAGAACTGATCGAGGGCGTCTTCCCCGGCGATGTAGACGGCCAGGCCACGCCCCCGGCGACCGGCCCGCCCCCACATCTGACGCAGGCTGGCGACCGTCCCGGGGAACGTCACGCAGACGGCGGCGTCGAGCTCGCCGATGTCGATCCCGAGCTCGAGAGCGTTGGTGGCGACAACGCCGAGCAGCTCACCGGTGGTCAGCCGACGCTCGATCTCATGGCGTTGAGCCGCGGTGTAGCCGGCGCGGTAGGGCGCAATCCGCTCGGCGAGCTCGGGCTCGAGACGATCGACGGCGTGCCGAAGGATCAGCTCCACGCCCTTGCGCGACTTCATGAAGCAGATCGTCCGCGCGCCGCCGGCCACGAGCTCGGCGAAGACCTCGGCGGCCTCGTAGAGCGCCGAACCCCGGACCCCGAGTTGCTCGTCGAGCAGCGGCGGATTCCACATCGCGATCCGGCGCGAGGCCTGCGGGGCGGAGTCGCGAGAGACGAGGTGAAAACCGTCAAGCCCGGTGAGACGCTCGGCCAGATCCACCGGGTTGGCGATCGTGGCGCTCGCCAGCAGAAAGCGCGGCTCGGTGCCGTGGATCGCCGCCGCCCGACGCAGCCGCCGCAGGACGTTGCCGACGTGGGATCCGAACACTCCTCGGTAGACATGTGCCTCGTCGATGACCACAAAGGCGAGGTTGGCGAACAGGTCGACCCAGGCGGCGTGGTGGGGCAGGATCCCGACGTGGAGCATGTCGGGGTTGGTGATGATGAGGTTGGCGCGTTTGCGGATCGCCGAGCGCTCGTGGCGGGGGGTGTCGCCGTCATAGATGGCGGGTCGGATCTGCCGGGTCAGGCCGAAGCGCTGCAGCGAGCGCGCCTGGTCCTGGGCGAGCGCCTTGGTCGGGTACAGGTACAGGGCGCGCGCGGTCGGATCGGTGGTAAGGACCTCGAGCGTGGGCAGCTGAAAGCACAACGATTTCCCGGACGCCGTGCCAGTGGTGACGAT
>JBOGYN010000561.1:0-3994 GCA_050696855.1 Solirubrobacteraceae bacterium
TTCGAGACGTTGATGTTGCGGTTGACCACGAACGTCACGAACTCCCCGGCCAGTTCGCGCCTCAACATGTCAGCCCCTTGGCGCATGTCTTCGATCACCTCGGCTCGGTCCTCGGCGAACAGAGCAGTCAGCTCCTCGGGATCAAGCGGACGGTCGGCGATCGCCTTCATGATTGCGCCGGACACCAGGTCGCGCCGGATCACCCGCTCCGTACGCCGACCGGAACTGCGCCTGGGAATAAAGCTCCAGAAGCGCTGCTTGATGACGTCGAGGACGCCCTGGTCGATCCAGTCAGGATCCAAGTATTCGGCATAGACACAAAGTCGCTCTGTGAGCGCCAGGCCTGTGGCGGCGAGAGCCTTGCGCATCTGCTGGACCGAGGGGAACGGGCGCTCAGCCGAGATGTGATCGCCGTTGGCGGAGAGGCCTCCGAGATCGGTGGCGCCGTCCTGCACCAGCGTCGTCCACCAGTCCGACAGGTTCGGTGGAACCTGGATTCCGACTCCCGGCACGAGTTCTCGGCACGCGAGCACGAGCGCGCGCATCTCATCGAGCGTAACCGGATCGGCCCAGTCCGGCACCGGAAAGATCGTGGGCATAGCGCCGGACCGCTGGGCCTGATCGGCGATCCGTGCCGGATCACACCCGTAGTGGCGGTTGTGGGGGACGAAGTTCTGGAGGATCACCTCCTGGATGTGTCCGTGCTCGCGGTGAACCGCTCCAATGGCCCGAAGGGCCGCGATCCGGTCCTCCTGGGTCTCGCCAATTCCAACCAGGATCCCGGTCGTGAACGGAATACGAAGGGCGCCGGCCGTTCGGATGGTCGCTAGACGCGCCTCTGGATGCTTGGTCGGCAACCCCTGGTGCACAACGAGATCGTCCCGGATTGATTCCAGCATCAGCCCTTGCGAGGCGGTAACCTGGCGCAAGCGAGCGAGGTCGGTTCGGTCGAGAACCCCGAGGTTGGTATGCGGGAGCAGCCCTCGCTCGAGCGCCCGTTCGCAGGCCCAGACGACGTACGCGGTAAAATCCTCGTGACCGTAGGAGCCGAGCAATCGAGAGATGACTCGGTGGGTATCCGGTCGCTCACCGGTCAGGACAAGCAACTCCTTCGCGCGGCGCCGCCTCGCGTAGTCGAGCTGACGCAGGACCTCCTCCGGGGTCAGCAGATGAGGCTGACTGGTCGCAAACGCGCAGTACTTGCAATAACAACGGCACGTCCGGGACAGCGACAGCGTGAAGCTGCGACAGAAGGTGATTCGACGCACCGACATCTCAGAACATCTGATTCTGCCCGTCGAACACGTCGCTCACTGACTCGCTGGTGAAGATCCGACGGATCGAGTCGGTCAGCAGGCCGGCGCAGGACAGGACGAACACGTTCCCAGGGGCGCCCGATCGCAAGGGAATCGTGTCGGTGACGACGATCTGCTCAAACGGCGACGCGGCGAGGTTCTCGTAGGCCGGGCCGCTGAACACGCCGTGCGTCGCGGCCGCGAAGACCCTCGCCGCCCCGGCCCCCATCACGGCCTCGCCGGCCGCACGCAGCGTCCCCGCCGTGTCAATCATGTCATCGACGATGATCGCCGTTTTCCCGGTCACCTCGCCGATCACGGAGCCGATCTGCGCCACCTGCTGCCGCGGCCGTTCCTTATCGAGGATCGCCAGGTCCGCGCCGATGCGGTCGGCAAACTTCTTGTTGAGCTTCACGCGACCGGCGTCGGGCGCCACGACCACCAGCTCGCCGTCGAGGCGAAGGTCGAGAAAGTACCTCGTGAGCAGCATCATCGCCGTCATGTGATCGACCGGACGCTGAAAGAAGCCCTGGACTTGCCCGGCGTGAAGGTCCATCGTGAGTACCCGATCGACACCCGCCGACTCGAGCATTCGCGCCACCAGCCGTGCCGAGATGGGCTCGCGGGGGGCGCTCTTCTTGTCCTGTCGTGAGTAGCCGTACCAGGGCGTGACGGCGATCACGCGGTGGGCACTGGCGCCAACCGCGGCGTCGACCATCAGTAAAAGCTCCACCAGCGCGTCGTTCGTACTGATGCCCGTGGCGGGGTTTTCGCACACGGACTGCACCAGAAACACGTCGGCTCCCCGGATCGATTCCTCGATCCGGCAGTAGACCTCGCCGCTCGAGAAAGTCTTGAGCGTGACGGGGCCCAATCCGACGCCGAGCCGCTGGCCGATCTCGGCCGCGAGCTCGGGCGTCGCGCGTCCGCCGAAGACCATCAGCCGCTTATCGTTGCGCGCCTTGAGGCACGTCGCGGACCGACGCCCAGGCGTCATCGTGGTCGCCGACATCCTCAGATGTCGCCCCGCCGGTGGCCGGCGGGCTCGGCGCCGGCCAGCAGCCCCCGCCCGGCTGCGTAGGCCCCGCGCAGATCGCTGCCGTCGTAGGCGATCGCGGCGACCTCCCGCAAGCGATCGCTGCCGTTCACAGCCACCGTGTTGCGCAGCGCCCTGAACAAGGGAATATCTGAGGAAGAGTCGCCGTAGGCGACGCACTGGTCGCCATCTAGCCCGTAGCGATGCATCAACTCAGTGGCGACGCCGACCTTTGAGTCCGGGGTCATCACCAGCTCGGGATCGGGGGCCGCGCCAGCGTACACAGCCGCCCCATGTGCGGAGCCGAGCCCCCACCGCAAGAGCCGATCAGCGAAGAACTGCGGTGACAGCGTGATAACTGCGCTGTGCTCGCTCCGTCGCGCGATGTCATCCCATACCTCCGCGACACCATCGAGCCACCCGGTGGCCGCGAACACCTCGTCGACGTCATCGTCGGTGAGCCCTTCCCACAACGGCAGGCAGAGATCGTAGAACTCGACGTGGCCGACCCCGCCGACTACCCAACGCCTCTCGATTTCGTTGACGGCGTCGAGCTTCCCCATGTGCCGCGAAAGCTCCAGGCAAGCGGATCCCGTGAGAAGGGTCCCGTCCATGTCGAAGATGTGCAGCTTGCTCATTAGTGTCTTGTTGTGGACAGGGGATGGTGACGGTCGCCGGTGGGCGGAGACGACGAGGGAGCCGCGTCGAGCACCGGTGCGGCAGGTGCCCCAAGCGGCTGACGCCTACGTCAGGCCCCGACCGCTACAGCCTCGTTCTGGCGGCCGGACTCGACGAGCATCGATTCGACGGCCTCGCGGTAGTAGTGCTCGGGGTACTCCCGCTCGCTGCGCTCGATCAGCTCGGTGAAGTCCCATTTCTTCAGCAGCTGACCGTTGCGAAACACCGGGACAAGCGCGTTCTCTTCGAGCGGGATCGAATCGCGGCGCACGGTGCGGTAATCCCCGTCCACGTACTGCAGCGCCAGCCGGCCAGCCTTGGAGACCTTCATGCTGTCGCCGGTCGGGGACTTGGAGATGTCGCGCCATTGGCCGTTGACCTTCGCGGCGTTGGCCTTCATGCCGAACTCCAACGTGTCGCGGTTGCAGTGTTGGAGCAGTCCGCCGCCCATTCCGAACACGGCGTTCTCCGCGGCCAGCCCACGCCGCTCCATCTCGATGAACACCTTCGGCAGGCTGTCACGTCTCACGCCATCGCCTTGGACCACCCGGATAAAGTCCGGAAGGACCTTGTAGCCCTTGCTGTTGGTCGTGTACCCGAAGGTCTCCATCAGCCACTCCGTCGTGTCGGAAGTGACCTGGACCACGTCGCCGGAATCCGGGCGGGCACCCACCAAGCCGTGGAAGTTCTGAATCGTCTCCTTGAGCTCCCCGCCCATGATGTTCTTGACCGCGTTCTCGTGGTCATAGGTGTCAGTCAGCAGCAAAGCGACGCCGTTCTCAGCGAATATCTCGAGCATGTTCCGCATCGCCCCCGCTTCGTCGTCACGACCCCACGCGCAGAAGCCCGCGTGCTCAGAATTTGGTCCCGAGTTCGACGGGTCGACGGCGTTGTAGTACTTCTTCGCCGCCAGGATCCCCGGCACCGTGTCACTCTGGCTGAAGTTCACCAAGTGCGCGAGTCCGCCGAGCGCGGCGGATTCCTG
>JBOGYN010000562.1:0-4461 GCA_050696855.1 Solirubrobacteraceae bacterium
CTTCGCGGTGCCCGTGGACACGGCCGCCGTCGACGCAAAGCGGGACCCGCGTCGCTGCTGGATTCGACCGGGAGCAGACGTCTGCTGGGTCCGTTTCGGAGCGGCGAAGAGTGCCGGATGTTCGTGAGGCTGTCGGGTTTAGCGGTGTCGTCCGGGCGGTTTAAGACCATTCTTGGATGCCCCAGAACTTCATTGCGTGTGGTGCGCCGGGATAAACCGGCATGGAGAAGGAGATGGGAGAGCTCTACATCGAAGGAGTAGCGATCCGCGGTGGCCCCGAGTCATGCGTGCGCGTTCGTGAGGGCGTGGGCGAAGCGTTGACAGGGGTACGTGCGGGCTGGGCTAATGAGCCGCGTAATTTGAATGAGGTTCGGGGTGCTGACGCCGTCACACTGGCGGAAGGCCATATCGGCAGCGGCGTTATCGCGAGGCGCTGTCGGACCCCGCGCGGTCTGAGAACCTGGGCACGTACGGAATCTCCATGCGCGAGAACCGGGAGGTCCCGCGACTACCCGTCCTTTGGGGCGGGTCGTGAGGGGAAGGCTAAGGCCGTAGTCCCTTGATGCACGGTCGTGGGAAGTCAGACGGTCCCGTAGTACCTGCGAAGCTGCCGAACAACGCCGCGTTAGCGGTCGCGGAGGTGGTGGAGGAAAGGGGACCGGCCAAGGGAAACGCGGTCAGCGAAACGCGCCCCGGACGCAGCGCCGGAGTGAGCGTGTCGAATGAGCTGGGCCGTGTGCGCCAGGTGGCGCGGAAGGACAAGGACGTGCGGTTCACCGCGCTCCTGCACCACGTGACCGTTGAGCGCTTGGAGGTTGCGTATCGGGCGATTCGTCCGGGCGCGGCACCGGGTGTGGATGGGGTGACGTGGCGGGACTATGGGCAGGATCTCGAAGCGAACCTTCGGGATCTCCACGCTCGGGTCCATCGGGGCGGGTATCGAGCGAGGCCGTCTCGCAGGAGCTACATCCCGAAAGCCGACGGGCGGCTTCGGCCGCTCGGGGTCGCATCGCTGGAGGACAAGATCGTCCAGCGGGCGTTGGTCGAGGTGTTGAACGCGATCTACGAGACTGACTTCCTCGGCTTCTCCTATGGTTTCCGGCCGAGCCGCTCAGCGCATCAAGCGCTGGACGCGCTCGCGGTCGCGATCAAGCGGGGGAAGGTGAACTGGGTGCTCGACGCGGACATCCGCGACTACTTCTCAAGCCTGGATCATTCGTGGCTTGCGAAGTTCCTCGAGCACCGGGTCGCGGACAGACGGGTCCTGCATCTGATTCAGAAATGGCTCGGGGCAGGGGTCGTTGTGGACGGGAAGTGGTCAGAGACGGTGGAGGGCACGCCGCAAGGGGCGTCAATCTCGACGCTGCTGGCGAACGTGTACCTGCATTACGTCTTTGACCTCTGGGTCCATCAATGGAGGCGCCGCCAGGCGCACGGCGAGGTCGTTGTCGTGCGCTACGCGGATGACTTCGTGATGGGTTTTCAGCGTCGTGGTGACGCCGAGCGGTTCTGGGCCGATCTTCGCGAGCGATTCGCGTCGTTCGGGCTGGCGCTGCACGAGGAGAAGACGCGGCTGATCGAGTTTGGGCGGTTCGCCGCTCAGAGCCGAGAAGCGCGCGGGCTCCCGAAGCCTGAGACATTCGAGTTCCTCGGGTTCACGCACATCAGCGCGAAGTCGAGGAGCGGGTGGTTCAAGCTTCAGCGGATCACGAGCAAGAAGCGGTTGCGGGCGAAGCTGAGCGAGGTCAAGACCGAGCTGATGCGACGTCGGCATCTACCCATCGCCGAGCAAGGGCAATGGCTGCGGAGCGTGGTGTGTGGGCATAGCGCCTACTACGCCGTGCCCGACAACAGCCCAGCGATCACGGCGTTCCGCAACGCAGTCACACGGCATTGGCGGCGGGCGCTCAGTCGCCGCGGCCAGCGCGGCTATGTGAACTGGAAACGGATGCGCCGCATCATCGATCACTGGCTCCCGGTCCCTCGCATCCTGCATCCATGGCCTGACGTGCGCTTCGACGCCAGAACTCAAGGCAGGAGCCCAGTGCGCTAGCGCGCACGCTGGGATCTGCGCGGGGGGCCGTCGGCAACGGCGGTCCCTACCGCAATACCGCGATCAGGCGTACTTGATGCCGCCGTCGCTGTTGGATTGGGTGTCGGCGGATCATGTTGTGTGGACGATCTTGTCCTCGGTTGCGGAGATGGATCTGTCGGCGTTTTACGGCGACTATCGTGCCGATGGTCATGGTCGGCCGGCGTATGAGCCGTCGATGATGGTGGCGCTTTTGCTGCATGCGTACGCGCGTGGGAACCGTTCGTCGCGCGCGATCGAGCGTGCGTGCCGGGAGGATGTCGTCTACCGGGTGATCTGCACGAACCTGGTGCCCGATCACTCGACGATCGCGGAGTTCCGCAAGCGGCATGAGACGGCGCTGGCGGAGTTGTTCACCTCGGTGCTGTCGCTGTGTCGGGAGGCTGGTCTGGTGAGCGTCGGGGTGATCGCGGTTGATGGCACGAAGGTGAAGGCGAGCGCGTCGCGGGACGCGAACCTGGGCTACGCGGAGGTGGTGCGCGAGATCCTGCGTGAGGCAGATGCGATCGATCGCGCCGAGGACGAGCAGTACGGGGATGCGCGAGGGGATGAGGTGCCCGAGCAGCTGCGCACGCCGGAGGGGCGGCGTGCTGCGTTGCGGGCAGCGAAGGAGCGGTTGCAGGACAAGACGCAGCGCGAGGGGCTGAACGACGGCGAGGCGTCCGACGGCGGTACGGACCCGCAGACGCCGGTGTTGGAGTTCGATGCTGAGAAGATCGTCCGGCGCGTCGATGGCCGTGAGGGCTGGCTGCGCGTGGCGCGAGCGCAGGTTGCTTTACGGCGCGAGCGGGAGGCCCGGCCGGTCGCGCGCGATCGGCTCGGGCGGCTGCTTGACGGCGCGCGGCGCCTGGAGGAGGACCACGCGGCGGAGCTTGAGGCGATGCGAGCCTATGAGCACTTCCGGGCGCACGGGCGCGACCGGCAAGGCCGGCGATTGAGCAGCGCTCCGCGCAAGCCGTGGGCGGCACCGCAAGAGCCGGCCGGCAAGGTCAACACGACCGACCCTGACTCGAGGGTCGTCAAGACGATGGGCCAGCCTGGCAAGCAGGGATACAACGCGCAGGCCGCGGTCAACGAGCATCAGATCGTGATCGCTGCCGAGGTCGTCTGCCGCTCAGGTGACTTCGGGCTGTTCGGACCGATGGTCGACGCCGCGGAGCGCGAACTGAGCGCGATCGGTTACACCGAGCTGCCAGACACGGTCGTCGCGGACGCTGGCTACTGGCACACCGATCAGATGGAAGCTGTCAGCAGCCGCGGGATGCGGGTGCTGATCCCGCCCGACTCACGGCTACGCACAACCACCCGGCCGGGATGGGAAAAGGGTCCCTACGCGCGCATGCGAGCGCTGCTCGAGACCGCTCACGCGAAGGCGCTCTACAAGACCAGGCAGACGACGATCGAGCCGGTGTTCGGGCAAATCAAGTTCAACCGCAAGATCGACCGCTTCCAACGACGAGGACACGCCGCGGTCCGCTCGGAGTGGCGGTTAGCCACCGCGACGCACAACCTGATGAAGCTCCACAACCACCGGATCGCCATCGCCGGGGCCTGAGAAGGCCCCGGAAGCGGTCGATCGCCCAGATAGCGGGCGAATCCCGCGACGCCCGAGTCGGCGCGCGTCTCAGCTCAGATCATTTACCCGACGGCCACGCTCAGATGCGACATTCTGCTCGACGACGCCTCCGAGCACTGCTGCTTTGGCCTCGCCTTGCGCTTGCCCGGCTCGGCGGACCGAGCAAAACCGACCCGCCTCGGCGACCGCTGCTCGCACGGGCGCAGGAGAAGTCTCGCCGCGGCCGGCTCGGAGACCGCTCAGTTTGCTCAAGACCAGTACAGCGGGCCTTAACTGCCGCATTGACCGGGCGAACCAGCGGTCCGTTGGTCGGAAGTCTGAGCAGCTAGTTCTCGTTCAACGAGCGGAGATCCGTGCAGTTGAGCTGGCGCAGCAGGAGCGACGAGACGCCGATCCGCCGTCCGGACACGACCGCTTCGGAACCGAGAGGGGAACGCCGGTTTGATGCTGCCGCGATGTCGGATTAGAGTGCCGCCGGGCAATAGTCGAGCAACGAAGGAGGATGTCTCATGGGGCGTTTGGCCAACTCGGCGGGGGCGCTAGCTGCCGCAGCGATCCTGATCGCCGGCGGCGGTGCGTACGCACTCGCTTCCTTCAGCGGTAGTGCTATCACGGTGTGCGTCAACCACAAGGACGGCACGCTCTACAAGGCCAAGAAGTGCTCCAAACATGACAAGAACCTGAGCTGGAACAAGCAAGGCCCGACCGGCCCTCGGGGTGCTACCGGCTCGCAAGGGCAGGGGGGGACTCAGGGCGTGCAGGGGACTCAGGGCGTACAGGGGCCGATCGGACC
>JBOGYN010000563.1:0-17383 GCA_050696855.1 Solirubrobacteraceae bacterium
GGCCGAGCGCTTTGGCCACCGCCTCCTTGGCACAGAAGCGGGCCGCCAGGTGCTGACCGGGTCGGGCCCGCGCGGCGGCGTAGTCACGCTCGGCGTCGGTGAACAGCCGCTGCGCGAGCCGGGGGCGACGGGCCAGTGCGCGCTCGAGGCGCTCGATCTCGAGCAGGTCGATGCCCACCGACGGGGAGCCGGTCTCACTCAACGGTGACCGTCTTGGCGAGGTTACGGGGCTGGTCGACGTTGAGGCCGCGCAGGCGAGCGATCTTGTAGGCGAGCAGCTGGAGCGGGATCACCGCGAGCAGCGGCGCCAGCAGCCAGTCGGTCTCCGGCACCCAGATGACTTCATCGGCGTGCTGCTCGATCTCCTCGTCGCCCTCGGTGGCGATCGCGATCACGCGCGCTCCGCGGGCCCGGACCTCCTGCATGTTGGAGATCACCTTGTCGAGCACCGGCGAGCGGGTCGCGACCACCACCACGGGCGTGTCCTCCTCGAGCAGAGCGATCGGCCCGTGCTTCATCTCCCCGGCCGCGTAGGCATCGGTGGCGATATAGGAGATCTCCTTGAGCTTCAGCGCGCCCTCCAGGGCCACCGGGAGACCGATGTGACGGCCGAGGTAGAGGAAGAACGGCGCCTGGTAGGCCGAGCGGGCGATCGCATCGATACCCGAGACGTCGCGCTCGAGCAGCTCGGCGATCATGCTCGGCAGGCGCTTGAGGTCAGAAATCGGGGGCTTGAGCTCGGCCCGGCCCATCGTCCCGCGCACCTCGGCCAACCGCAGCGCGATCAGATACATGGCGGTGATCTGGCTGACGAACGTCTTGGTCGCCGCGACGCCGATCTCCAGCCCGGCCCGCGTGTAGAGGACGCCGTCGGCTTCCCGAGTCGCCTGAGCTCCCATCACGTTGGTCAGCGCCAGTACGATGGCGCCCCGTGACCGGGCGGTGCGCATCGCCGCCAGCGTGTCGGCGGTCTCGCCCGATTGGGAGATCCCGATCACGAGATCGTCGGGGCCGACCACCGGATTGCGGTAGCGGTATTCCGAGGCGATGTCGACCTCGACTCCCAGCCGCGCCCACTGCTCGATCGCGTACCGACCGATCAGTCCGGCGTGGTAAGCGGTGCCGCAGGCCACGATCACCACCCGTTGGATCCGCCGCAGCAGCGCATCGTCGATCCGATCGCCCATCTCGCCGAGGTCGATCCCCCAGCCGCGCGCGGCGCGCTCGCCAATCGTCTCGGCGACGGCGTCGGCCTGCTCGTAGATCTCCTTGAGCATGAAGGTCTCATAGCCCTGCTTCTCGGCCGTATCGGCGTCCCAGTCGATCTCCACGAGCTCGCGCTCGAGCGGCTCGCCGGCCGGCGAGAAGAACTGAGCCCCGTCGGGCCGCAGCACGACGAGCTCGTCGTCGCCCATGTACTGGACCTGATTGGTCTGGGCGAGAAAGGCCGGAATCGCCGAGGCGATGAACTGCTCGCCGTCGCCGTGGCCGACGATCAGCGGACACTCGCGGCGCGCGCCGACCAGCACTCCCGGCGCCTGAGCGCTCATGGCGACAAAGGCGTAGTGGCCGCGCAGCTCGGCGTAGGCGGCACGAACCGCGTCGGGCAGGTCCCCGGCGTAGTGATGGGCGACCAGATGCGCGATCACCTCGGCGTCGGTCTCAGACGTGAAGACTGCCCCTTCCGCCATCAGCCGCGCCTTGAGCGCGATGTAGTTCTCGACGATCCCGTTGACCACGATGTGCACCGAATCGGTGGTGTCAAAGTGCGGGTGGGCGTTCTCCTCGGTCACCCGGCCGTGGGTCGCCCAGCGGGTGTGCCCGATCCCGGTGCCTGGTTGCGGTCGATCGGCGACCGCCACGGTGGTGGCCGGCGCCTGGGCCTCATGGCTCTCGCGGCCAGCTATGGCGCTGCGCAGCGCGCTCAGATTGCCGACTGCCCGGACGGCATCGATCCGGTCCCCGGTCAGGACCGAGATGCCGGCGCTGTCGTAGCCGCGGTACTCGAGCTTCTCCAGCCCGGCCAGCAGCACGGGACGGACCTTTCGCGGACCTACGTAGCCGACGATCCCACACATACGTGAACGCTCCTAGGTATTGCCGCTGCCGGATGATCCCGTCCGTGGGGGCCGTACAGCTGATCGGCCCTGAGATTTTACGCCAGCCTCCGGAGAGCCTGAAAATTGGGGCGTTAGGCGGCCAGGCTCTCGCCCAACGCGGCCCGCACCACGGCGATCAGCCGCTCGCACACGGCATCGGTCTCGTGCTCGCTGGGCGCCTCGACCATGACCCGGATCAGAGGCTCGGTGCCTGACACTCGAACCAGCACGCGCCCCCGGCCACTCAGCGTTTCCTGCTCGCGATCGATCGCGTCCTTGAGATCGGGCGCGTCCATGGTTCGCGTCAGCGCCAGCCGGTCGGCCGCGCGAATGTTGACCAGCCGCTGGGGCAGCTTGGCCATCGCGTGGCGGGCCCGCAGATCGCCGCCGGCGAGCGCCTCGAGGGTGAGTAGGGCACTGGCGATCCCGTCCCCGCACGGGCCGAAGCCGAGTTCGATGATGTGGCCGGACTGTTCCCCGCCCAGCGTCCAGCCGCGCCGGCGCAGCTCGTCCAAAACGTAACGATCGCCCACCGCGGTGCTCGCCACCTCCACGCCGACCGCCGCCATCGCGGTGTGAAAGCCGAAGTTGGTCATCACGGTCACAGCCACGCCGCCGCCGGCGAGGCGGTCGGCGCCGTGGAGATGGACGGCAGCCAGGGCGATCAGCTCGTCTCCGTCCACCACCTGACCGGCCCCGTCGATCGCCAGGACGCGGTCGCCGTCACCGTCGAAGGCGAAAGCCACGTCGTGGCCGCCGGCGAGCACGCGCTCGGTCACCGCCTCCAGGTGGGTGGAACCACAGCCAGCGTTGATGTTGCGACCGTCGGGCTCGTCAGCCATCGTCTCGACCTCCGCACCGAGGCGGCGGAAGATCTCCGGAGCGGCGCGGAAGGTGGCCCCGTTGGCGCAGTCCAGCAGGATCCGCCGGCCGCTCAGGTCCAAATCGGCAAAGCGGGTGTGGAGTTCGCGCAGGTAGTCCTCCAGCGCCCCGTGCAACTGGCACACGCGGCCGATCCGGGCCGGCGGCCCGATCGGCGCGCCCAGCGCGGCCTCGATCTCGTGCTCGTCGTCGTCATCGAGTTTGAAGCCGTCGGCGGCGAAGAGCTTGATTCCGTTGTCCTCGTAGGGATTGTGGGAAGCCGAAATGACGACGGCCAAATGCAGGCCGTGGCGGCGCACGAGCAGCGGCGCGGCCGGAGTCGGCAGCACCCCGGCCAGCAGCGCGTCGCCACCGGCGGCGGTCACTCCGGCCGCGATCGCCGATTCGAGCATCTCCCCCGATTCGCGGGTGTCACGGACGATCAGGACCTGCGGCCGGGGCTCTGATGAGCGCGCCACGGCCGCGCGGGCCAGGGCGAGCGCGAGCTCGGCGGTCAGGAACTCTCCGGCACGGCCACGGACCCCATCCGTGCCAAAAAGCTGGCGGGGCATCGCAGGAGGAGCTAGCGCTTGGAGAACTGCGGGCGCTTACGGGCCTTCTTGAGGCCGGCCTTCTTGCGTTCCTTCACGCGCGGGTCGCGCGTGAGGAAGCCGCGGCGCTTGAGCTCGCCACGGAGGTTGGGATCGGCGACGATCAGGGCCCGCGAGATGCCGTGGCGCAACGCGCCGGCCTGGGCGGAAACCCCGCCGCCGTGCATGCGGGCGACGACGTCCATGCGGGAGTCATAGCCGACGGCCTCGAGCGGCTGGCGGATGTTCCGGCGCAGGGTGTCGCGCGGGAAGAACTCGTCGAGCACCTTGCCGTTGATCGAGTACGTTCCCGTGCCCGGGCGCAGGATCACCCGCGCGACGGCGGTCTTGCGCTTGCCGGTGGCGGTGTAGCGGGCACCGGCAGCGAGGTCGATGGCGGCATCGGCGATCGGCCTTGACTCCTCGTCGGAGTCCTCATCGCCGCGGGCGCGCTCCTCGGCCTCGGCTTCGGCGGCGGCGCGAGCTTCGGCGTCCATGAACTCGTCACCGTCAGAGACGATGTCCGGGATCAGGTCGGCGCCGGGGATCTCGGGGCGCTGGCGGGGTGCAACTTCCTCGTCGGGGCGGTCGTCCTCGTCCGCGCCCGCCGACGTGGCGGGCGTTTCGGCGGCCGGCTGCTCGGTGGCCGTAGGCGGCTGCTCCTCGGCGGCCGCGGGCGGCTGCTCCTCGGGGGCCGCGGGCGGCTGCTCCTCGGCGGCCGCGGGCTCAGGCTCAGGCTCAGGCTCAGCGGCGACAGGCTCGGGCTCGGGCTCCGGGGGCTCCTCGGCCACCGGCTCAGCGGCGGCCGGCTCGTCGGCCACGGGCTCAGCGCTCGGGGTCTCCCCGGCCGCAGCGTCGGGAGCGGGCTCCTGCGCGGCGGGCTCCTGTGCGGCGGACTCCTCGGGGACTTCGGTTGGGGTCTGGTCGGCGGGGGCCTCGGGCTCCTCGTTGCGCGGCTCGTCGGTCACTTCGCAATCTCCATCGGTTGTGGCTGCTGAGCGGCGTGCGGATGATCGGGTCCGGCGTAGACCTTGAGCTTGGTGATCTGGCGTCGCGAGAGCCGGTTACGGGGAAGCATCCCCTTGACCGCGATTCGGATGACCTCTTCGGGGCGGCGGTCGAGCATCTCGGCCAGTGAGCGCGACTTCAGGCCGCCCGGATACCCCGAGTGGCGGTAGTAGCGCTTGGCGGCCAGCTTGTTGCCGGTCACGTGGATCTTCTCCGCGTTGACGACGATCACGAAGTCGCCGGTGTCCACATGGGGTGTGTAGGTCGGCTTGCGCTTGCCGCGCAATGTGTCGGCGATCTGCGTCGCGAGCCGCCCGAGCGTCTGACCGGTGGCGTCGACGACGAGCCAGTTGCGCTCGCGGTCCTTGGGGTTGGCTACGTAAGTCTTCATGGCACGCACAAGCCGCGCGAACATCGCGCGGCGACCGTCGATGATAGTCAATCCCCGGAGCTTGTCGGGGTCCGGGCCATCTCGCCCTGGATACGCTGAATTGATGCCCCTCTCCGTGCGTGCGCGACGCCTCGCCTACCGCGCGGCGTACCGCGTCCTCCAGGTGGTCTGGTTCGTGTTCCGCCCGGAGGTCACCGGCGTCAAGTGCCTGATCACCCACGGTGACCAGATCCTGCTCGTCCGCCACACCTACGGCTCACGGGCCTGGGATCTCCCGGGGGGCACGATGCGGCGCGGCGAGCCCCCTCTCGATGCGGCCCGACGGGAGATGAACGAGGAACTGGGGATCGAGGGCACCGATTGGGTCGATGTCGGCCGGGTCCGGGGCCGCGAAAGTCGTCGCAACGACACGATCTACTGCTTTGCCACCGAGCTCCCCGAACCAGACGTCACTCCCGACCCAGTCGAGCTGGCCACCGCGCGGTGGTTTCCCCGCGGTGCGCTACCGAGTGACCTGGCCCGCTACGTGCGCCCCATCCTCAAAAGCGTCGGCTGACCCCCGCCGTCGTCCCGAATCGGAGGCCGGGCGGCGTCCTCTGGCCGCGCCCTATTCCCACTCGATCGTGCCCGGCGGCTTGCTGGTGATGTCGAGCACCACGCGTCCCACGGACCGGATCTCGTTGATCATCCGCGAAGCGATCTGCTCCAGCAGGTCATAGGGGAGCCGGGCCCAGTCGGCGGTCATCGCGTCGTCGCTGGTCACGGCGCGAATCGCGATCACGTTGCCGTAGGTGCGCTCGTCGCCCTGGACCCCGACCGTCCGGATGTCGGGCAGCACGCAGAAGGACTGCCACAGCTCGCGATACAAGCCGGCCTGGCGGATCTCGTCCTGAAGGATCGCGTCGGCCTCGCGCAGCGTGTCAAGCCGCTCCCGCGTCGCCTCGCCGCCGACCACGCGGATCGCCAGTCCCGGGCCGGGGAAGGGCTGGCGCCAGACGAGGCGCTCGGGTAGGCCGAGCTCTGCCCCGACGGCCCGCACCTCGTCCTTGAACAGGGCGCGCAACGGCTCGACGAGATCGAACTCGAGATCCTCGGGCAGTCCGCCCACGTTGTGATGGGACTTGATCGTGGCCGTGCCGGTGCCCCCGCCGGACTCGATCACGTCGGAGTAGAGGGTGCCCTGGACGAGGAAGCGGACGGGGGCACCGCCGGCAGCCGGATGACTCCGGGGCCGCCCGCCTTGCGGCGAGGCCGGAGGCTGAGCGGGTGGCTCCGGAGCGGTGGTCAGCCGGGCCGCCTCTTCCTCGAAGACGCGGATGAACTCGGCGCCGATCAGCTTGCGCTTGCGCTCGGGGTCACTGACGCCGGCCAGGCGGCTCAGGAACCGGTCCTCGGCGTCGACGGCGACCAGCGGCACCTTGAAGTGGTCACGGAAGGCGGAGATCACCTGCTCGCCCTCGTTCTTGCGCATCAGCCCATGATCTACGAACACGCAGGTCAGCTGGTCCCCGATCGCCCGGTGCACGAGCAGCGCGGCGACGCTCGAGTCCACGCCGCCGGAGAGACCGCAGATCGCCCTGCCGTCTCCCACCTGCGCCCGGATGCGCTCGATCTGATCCTCGATCACCGACGCCGCGCTCCAGGTACCCGCGCAGCCGCAGATGTCGAGCAGGAAGTTCTTGAGCACCTGCTGCCCGAACGGGGTGTGGACGACCTCGGGGTGAAACTGGATCCCGTACACGCTCTGCTGAGCCGATTCGAAGGCGGCCACCGGCGAGGCCGTGGACGAGGCCAGCGCGGTGAAGCCGGGGGGCGGCGCAAACACCGTGTCACGGTGAGACATCCAGCAGGCCTGCTCGCGCGGGGTGCCGGCCAGCAGGCGACCCGGCTCTGAGACCGAGAGCTGGGAGCGGCCAAATTCACCCACTTCGGCGCCCTGCACCCGCCCGTCGAGCGCCAGCGCGATCAGCTGCATGCCGTAACAGATGCCGAGCACCGGGACGCCCAGCTCGAGCAGCCGGCGTTCCAGTGGCGGAGCGCCGTCGGCATACACCGAGGCCGGGCCGCCCGACAGGATCACGCCCTTGGGCCGGCGCCGCGCCACCTCCTCGGCGCCGACGTGATGGGGCAACAGCTCAGAGAAGACGCCACACTCGCGGACGCGGCGGGCGATCAGCTGTGAGTACTGCCCGCCGTAGTCAAGAACGACGACCTCATCAGTCGCCGCGGGAACCTCGTCGCTGACGTCGTCTACCGGCACCGGGGAATCCTGGCGAGCGAAAACCAAGTCCGCGGAGGACGCAGCGAGCGTAGCGTGCTCTGCACGCGAGCGGACGAGGACGCAGCCGGATGACTCGGGCGCGGCCCGATCCGGCGAGGCCGGAGGCCGAGCGGGCCGCACGTCCGAGGACGCAGGTTTGCAGCCGCCAGGATTAGTCGGCGACACCGACCGCCGCTGCCCGCCCGCCCGCACCCATCCCGACGCCCTGCTCGCGCTGGAGGTGCTTGCCCTCGGTCTGCAGCGACGGGGCGACCATCAGCTCGGCGCGGTTGAACTCGGCGATGTCGCGGTAACCGCAGGTCGCCATCGACGTGCGCAGCCCGCCCATCAGGTTGAAGGTGCCGTCGTTCTCGCGTGCCGGTCCGCGCACGATCTCTTCCAGCGTGCCGTTCTGCTTGGTGACCACGCGAGCCCCCCGCGGCAGCGTCGGGTGGAAGGTCGCCATGCCCCAGTTGTAGCCGCGGCCGGGCGCCTCGTAGGCGCGGGCGAGGGCGGACCCGAGCATCACAGCGTCGGCACCGCAGGCGATCGCCTTGGCGATGTCCCCGCCGTTGCGCATGCCGCCGTCAGCGACGACCTTGACGTAGTCACCCGTTTCGAGCATGTGCTGTGACCGGGCGGCGGCCACGTCGGCGATCGCCGTGGCCTGAGGAACGCCGATGCCCAGCACGCCGCGGGTGGTGCAGATCGCACCTGGCCCGACGCCGACCAGGACGCCGGCGGCTCCGGTCCGCATCAGGTGCAGGCCCGTGTGGTAGGAGGCGCAGCCCCCCACGATCACGGGCGTGGGCGCCAGTTCGCGGATGAATTCCTTGAGGTTCAGCGGGGGCCGGCTCTCGTCCCGCGAGACATGCTCGGCGGAGACAACCGTGCCCTGAATGACGAGGATGTCGAGCCCCGCTTCCAGCGCCACCTCGTAATAGGCGCGGACCTTCTGCGGGGTCAGCGAGGCCGCGGCGACGACGCCATGGGCCTTGATCTCCTCGATCCGCCGGGCGATCAGCTCGGGCTTGACGGGCTCGCGGTACATGTCCTGCATCTCGCGCGTGGCGATGTCTGCCGAGAAGGTCGAGATCCGCTCGAGCTCGGCCTCGGGATCCTCGTAGCGGCAGTAGATGCCTTCCAGGTTGAGCACGGCGAGGCCGCCGAGCTTGCCGATCAGGCCGGCGCTGTCCGGGGACACGACGCCGTCGAGAGCCGCCGCCAGCAGCGGCAATTCGAAGCGGTAGGGGCCGAGCGTCCACGAGATGTCGACGTCATCGGGGTCCCGGGTACGACGCGACGGAACGATCGCGATGTCGTCGAACCCGTAGGCCCGACGCGCCTTCTTTCCGCGGCCGATCTCTATTTCCATCGCAGCAGAGTAGACGGGGACTCGGACGTGAGGAGCAGGAGCGTGGCGGCAACCATCGGTGCAGCGATGCTAGCAGCGCCCCGCCCCCGTTCTCGACGTCGGTGACCACGAAAAAGCCCGCACCGAGCGCCCCGGCGAGAACGACGAGTCTCGCCGGCGATGCCCCGCCGGGCGCGACGATCAGCTGATCTGGGCGCCGACTTGGAGCCGCTCGGCTTCGACCTCGCCCAGCAGGCGGTCGACCCGGGTGGCGTCGATCAGCCCGGCACCGAAGTGCTGGGTCGACTCAGCACCACACGCGACCCCGAAGCGCAGGCACTCGAACGGGTCCTGGCCGGCGTAGCGGGACGCCACATATCCGGCCAGGAAGGCGTCCCCCGAGCCGACCACCGAACGCGCCTCCTGCTCCTGAATCCGGACCCGATACAGGGTCGGCGCGCCGTTCTCGATCAGGCGGGCGTAGCAGCCGTCCGAGACGGTCATGATCGCCTCCCCCGCCCCCAGGCGGGTCATCTCGATCACCGCCTGGGCCCGGTCATAGACGTCGTTGAACTCGTGACCGACCAACTCCTCGGACTCGAGCTCGTTGGGCGAGACGAGGTCGGGTTCGGCCTTCATCCCGAGCCGCAACGGCTCACCGTCGGTATCGAGCATGGTCGTCACGCCGAGCCGGCGGACCTCGCGAATCAGCGTCATGTACACGTCGAGCTCGATTCCCCGCGGGAGACTGCCGGCGAACACGCAGATGCTCGCGCCCTGGGCCAGGTACAGGAGCTTCTCCCGGAACAGCTCGAGCTCCTGGTCGGAGACCGCGGGACCCCGCTCGTTGATCTCGGTATGCAGGCCGGTGGTCGGGTCGAGCACGACCGTGTTGGTCCGCGACTCGTCGTGGATGCGGACGAAGTCGTTGAGGATCGACTCATCGCCGAGCGCCTCGACAATCCGGGTTCCGGTCGCCCCTCCGGCCAGGCCGGTGGCGATCACGGGCTGCCCGAGTTGCTTGATGGCCCGTGCGATGTTGACGCCCTTGCCGCCCGGCATCGTCGTCTGGTTGACCGTACGGTGACGCCGCCCGGGCGTGAAGCTCGGGACCTCAAGGGTCTTGTCGATCGCCGCGTTGAGCGTGACGGTAATGATCATGCGGCCTCCAATCCTCCTCCCCCGGCCCGCGCTCGGCGGCGCTGCCGGACCCCCAACGCTAGCGCGAGCGAGGCCGCGGCGGCCGCGATCAGGAGGACGAGCATCAGTGGCCTGGTGATGAACCGCGCTGCGATCGTGAGCGAGCTGACCGCGGGCAGCGCCCGCGCCAGCACCAGCGGGATCCGGGCCACGGGCCGTCCGCCGACCAGCACGACGGCCGTACCCAGTCGGGCGTGGCGGCGCAGCGGGCCGGTCAGCTGGCTGGGCGCCTGCACGCGCACTCCGACGGCGGCGCGACGCGCGACCACGCGGGTCAGCGCGGTGGCCGCCACCAGCGCGGCATGCTCACCCGTGCGGTAGGCGACAGTCGGTCGCGCCAGCACCTCCCCAGCGCGCACCGGAGTCACCCGGCGGAAGTTGGCAAAGCCGTAGTCGAGCAGGGCGAGAGTATTGGCGTCGCGCGCTGCCTCGCTGCTGGTTCCGAGCACGGCGCTGAGAAGCGTCATACCGTCTCGGTGCCCGGAGGCGACCAGGACGTAACCGGCGGCGCCGGTGTGGCCCGTCTTGACCCCGTTGATCCAGCGGTACTCGCTGACCAGGGTGTTGCGGTTGGTCACGGCGCGGACGTGGCTACCCGAGTGCAGGACAGCGTGGGGCAGCGCGACGATGCGCGCGAAATAGGGGGAGTGGGACAGGTCGTAGCCGGCCAGCTTGACCAGGTCGGCGGCCGTGGAGTAGTTCCCGGGCGTGTCGAGCCCACTCGGCGTCGTGTAGTGGGTGTGGTGCAGGCCGAGCTCCCGCGCTCGCGCGTCCATCATGCCGACGAAGCGGCCGACCGAACCGTGGCCGAGGTTGTAGGCCAGATCCTCCGCGGCGTCGTCGGCGCTGGGCAGCATCAGCGCCAGCAGCAGATCGTGGACGCTCATCCGCTCGCCCGGGACGAGGCCGATCTGGGAGTCGACGGCGGCCGGGTAGAAGTTGTTCTGGGTGAACACCGTGCCGAGCTGCCGCACGCGCTCGAGCGTCAGCAGGGCGGTCATGAGCTTGGTGGCGCTCGCGATCGCCAGCTCCCGGTTCGGGCGGATGCCGTACAGGACCTGGCCGGTGCTCGGCTCGACCAGGATCGCGCTGCGGACGCTCAGCTGGGGCGCGCCTGCCGCCCAGGCCCGGCCCGGGTGTGAGGCCACGGACACGGCCATGACCCCGGTCAGCACCACAATCAAGGCGGCGACTCGCGCCGCGCCTCTCAACGCCGAAGCCTTAACCGTTGCCCGGTCTGCAGGCTGTTGGGGGAGATGCCCGGGTTCAGGTCGGTCAGGCGCAGGATCGAGACCTTGGTCCTGACCGAGATCTGACTCAGCGTGTCGCCGCCCCTGACGGTGTAGAAGCGCGCCGTCCGCCGGGCCCGATGCCGGTGCGGGCCGGCCAGCAACTGACTGGAGGTAGACCGCGTCGTGGGATGGTGAACGGTCAGGCCGGAATGGACGATGAGATAGATCCCCACGGCCACGGCGGCGAGGGCGATCGGCGCCAGAAACCGCGCACTCTTTGCCACCATCCCAGCCGCGATCATACAGTCGCCCGGACACGCGTCGTGCAGGATCGCTGGCGGTAAAACCGAGACCGTCCGCGGCAACCACCGGTAGTACCGAAGGTGCCCCGGTCCGGTGCAAGCCCGTCCGTCCGCTCACCGTTGGCCGGCTACCGACCAGGCCAGCTCGCGCAAGCGCGCCGCCTCCGCGCGGGCCGCTCGCTCCGGCTCTTGGCCTGACTCTTCAAAGGCGTAGACGATGCCCCGCGAAGCGGCGACCAAGCCGCCCGCCGGCCCCGGGGCGAAGGCGGGAGCGAGATCGTTGACCGAACCACCCTGGGCCCCTACTCCGGGGAGCAGGAACGGCGCGGCAGGCATCGCGCGACGCAGTCGCTCGAGATGCTCGGGCGCGGTGGCGCCGGCGACGGCTCCGATCGCAGAGATTCCGGATTCGCCCGTGTGGTCGGCGCCCAGGGCAGCCACCAGGGCGGCCAGCCGGTCGCTGACACTGACCCCGTCGCGCAGCGTCTGATCCTGGATGTCGGCGGCACCCGGGTTCGACGTCCGGACCAGCACGAACAGCCCGGCGCCGGCCGCGCTCGCCGCCGAGACCAGGGGTAGGAGCGAGTCTCGTCCCAGCAGCGGGTTGACGGTGAGCGCGTCGACGCCGAGCCCGGGCACCGGTCCGAACGGGGTCGGCGTCAGACCGAAGAAGGCTTGACCGTAGGCCACCGCCGTGACGTCGACGTCCCCGCGCTTGGCGTCGGCGAAGACCAGCAGCCCGTGCTCGCGGGCGATCCCGACCAACTGCTCGAGCGCCGCCCAGCCGGGCGCGCCCAACCGCTCAAAGCAGGCGGCCTGGGGCTTGACCGCCACACATTCGGTGGCCACCGCCTCGATCACCAGACGGCAGTGCGCCAGGACCGCCCGGGCGGCGCGCTCGCCGGCCCCGCCGGCACCCCCGGCACCCCCGGCGGCGGAGGCGGCGGAATCAACCTCGGCCGCCGCCAGCGCGCCGGGCCACAACCGCGATGGGTCAGGATCGAGCCCGAGCACCAACTGCGAGCTCCGCTCCCGAACCCGGTCCGCGAGCCGCTGGCCGAAGCCAGCGGCAACTCGCGCGATCTCAGTCGCGTCCGCGCCTGGAGACCCTGAGGCCACCTCGCGGCCGCGCTCTGCCGGCGTTGACCCAGTGCCCCAATTCACAAATTCGGTGTCACAAATTTCCGAATCGCGGCACTAGCCGCCACTACGACTTGACGGCCTTCTTGAGCCCAGCGCCGGCCGTGAACTTCGGCACCTTGGACGCGGCGATCTGGATCTTCTCGCCGGTCGCCGGGTTGCGACCCTCGCGGGCGCTGCGGTTTGACACGCTGAACTTGCCGAAACCGGAGAAAGTCACGTCGCTCCCGCGCCGCAGCGCGCTCTCGATCGTCTCCAGCATCGCGTCGACCGCATCTCCGGCGTCCTTCTTGCTCAGGCCGGCACGGTCAGCGACCTGGTCTACGAATTCAGACTTCGTCACTTGCTCCTCCTTCAAAAGGGGGTAGGAATTTTCGACGCTAACACGGTCCCCGGACGCGCACACTTCTCGCCCGCCCGCCCATCGATCGCTCTCATTCTTCCCGTGGCACCGGCGGTATGGACCCTTTTTTTCCCGTTTTCCCGCAATTTGCGGAAAATCAATCTGTCCTGGGCGCCCACAATCCCCCGCCCGCACGCCGTCGCGAGGGCAGCCATCCCCGCTGGAGGCGAGAATGTCCGCGTGGATCTCGGCCGCATCGCCTGGCTGGCGACCGTTCTCGCCTGCCTGATCGCCGTTGTCATCCTGCTCCTGCAGGGCTACTACGGCTACGCCATCGTGACCTTGGCCGTAGCGGTCTCGGCCGCGATCAACCTGACCTGAGGTCGGGGTCGGCCAGCAGCACCTCGCCCGGGCGGACCCGGTCCTCGGGCTCGAGGTGGATCAGCACGTCGGTCCCGTGCAGGCGCGACTCGATCAGGTCCTGGAGCTCGTGCGCGATCCGGTGGGCGTCCCGGAGCGATGTCCCCTCACGGAACTGGACGTGCAGGTCGACGTAGCGCCGCGCGCCCGCGCGCCGGGTCCGGAGCTCGTGGTAGCCGACCACCCCGCGGGACGCGAAGCTCTCGATCCCACTCCGGATCGCCTCAACCTCGTCGAGAGGCAGCGACTCGTCTACGAGCACCCGCGAAGCCCGAGAAAGCAACCGGATCCCCGTGCTCACGATCACCACCGCCACGGCCAGCGCGACCACCGGATCGATCCACTGCGCGCCGGTCAGATCAACCAGCACCAGGCCGACGAGGACGGCCGCCGAGGTCAGCGCGTCGGTACTGAGATGAATGGCGTCTCCGGCCAGGGCCGGCGAGCCGGTGCGCTTGGCGATTCGCCCCAGCCGGGTCGAGACGCCGAGGTTGACGATCAGCGAAACGGCGACCACGGCGATGCCCAGGCCGAAGCTGTGCACGCGGCCGTGGGTGACCAGGTGGCGGATGGCTTCGAAGGCGATCGCGGCCGAGCCGACCAGAATCAGCATTCCCTCGATCGCCGCGGCCAGGTTTTCGATCTTCTCGTGGCCGTAACGGTGAGACTCGTCGGCGGGCTCGTCGGCCTTGCGGATCGAGAAGAACGCGACCAGGGACGCGACCAGATCGATACTCGAGTGCACCGCCTCGGTGAGGATCGCCACCGATCCGGTGACGGTCCCGGCGATCAGCTTGAGCAGGATCAAGCTGGCGTTGGAGGCCACCGAGAGCGCAGCCGTGCGCCGCTTGGTGTCGAGCTTCACCGGGGTTTCAGAGGAGTCAGTCACGGCTCGCCGTGCCGACCGCGCCGTCCTGGCCGGGGACTCGCCAGCAGGGCCGCCACCGCCCGACCCCGGTGGCTGATGAGGTCCTTCTCCGCGTCGCTGAGCTCGGCCATCGTGCGCCCCTCGAATTCCCCGCCGGGCAGGAACACCGGGTCATAACCAAAGCCGCGCTCGCCGCGGCGCTCGCCGGCCAAGCGCCCCGGGCAGTCACCGAAGAACACCTCCTCGACGCCGGCGACGGGATCGACGTAGGCGAGCGCGCAGACGTAGCGCAATCCGCTGCCCACGGGGGCCTCGCGCTCGAGCTTGGCCAGGTTCTCCTCGTCGCTCGCGCTGGGCCCCGCGTAGCGGGCCGAGAGCACACCGGGGCGCCCCGAGAGCGCCTCGGCCTCGATCCCGGAGTCGTCGGCCAGCGCCGGGCGCCCCGTCC
This sequence comes from Solirubrobacteraceae bacterium, assembly GCA_050696855.1. Taxonomy (GTDB): domain Bacteria; phylum Actinomycetota; class Thermoleophilia; order Solirubrobacterales; family Solirubrobacteraceae; genus Palsa-465. The sequence goes on from JBOGYN010000563.1 coordinate 14,517, forward strand.
GCCCCGCCGCCGCGCGCGCCTTGGGCAGGGCGTTGGCGGCAAACGTGCTTCCCACCTCGGGGGGCAGCTCGATCCCCTCCGGCAGCGCCTGTACGGCGATCGCGGCGGGCGCCAACAGGCGCTCGAACTCCCGCAGCTTGTGGCGGTTGCGGGTCGCGAGGATCAGCGACGCGGGGAGGTCCATGGCGCCCTAATGGTCTCCGGCGGGGAGCACTAGCCCGCGGCGGCGCCGGCGACCGTCTCGTCCTGCAGGGCGCGCAGCGCCGCAATGCCGTCCGCCGCCAAGGCGAGCAGGTCGTCGAGGTGGGCCCGCGAGAGTGGCGTCCGCTCCGCCGTGGCCTGCACCTCGACCAGGCCTCCGTCCCCGGTCATGACGACGTTGGCGTCGACTTCGGCGGTCGAGTCCTCGGAGTAGTCGAGGTCGAGCAGGGCCGATCCATCCACGATCCCGCAGGACACCGCCGCGACACTCCCGTTGAGGGGAACCCGCTCGAGCTTGCCCTCGCGGACGAGCCGCTCACAGGCCAGCCGCAGCGCCACCATCCCGCCCGTGATCGAGGCGCAGCGCGTGCCGCCGTCGGCCTGGAGGACGTCACAGTCGACATAGATCGTGCGCTCGCCGAGGGCGGCGAAGTCGACCACCCCGCGCAGCGAGCGTCCGATCAGCCGCTGGATCTCGACCGTACGGCCGTCCGGTCGGCCCTTGCTGACATCACGCTGCTTGCGGTCTCCGGTCGAGGCCGGGAGCATCCCGTACTCGGCGGTGACCCAGCCCCGGCCTTTGCCCGCCATCCACCGCGGGACGCTCTCCTGGGCCGAAGCGGTGCAGATCACGCGCGTCTCTCCCATCGAGATCAGCGCCGACCCGGTCGCGGTGCGCATGAAGCCGGCTTCGATCGTCGCCCGACGCAGCTGCTCGGGCGCGCGCCCGTAGCTCCGCTCGCGACTGACGCCGGTCACGCAACCACCGCCGTCCCCAGCTCCACGTGGGTCACCTCACCGAGGGGCATCTGGAGAAAGCGCGTGCCGAGGGCGTGGAAGGCATCGGTCGGTCCGGTGCAGCGAAAGCGGTAGCTGCCCTCGTCGGGGCGCGGGTTGAGCAGGCCCCGGGAGGTGAGCGCCCGCTCGACGCTGCGGGCCACCCCTTGCCCGGAGGTCACCAGCGTGACGCCGCGGCCGAGCATCCGCTGGAGCATCGGCGCGACCAGCGGGTAGTGGGTGCAGCCGAGGATCACCGTGTCGACCTCGGCCTCGCGCAGCGGCGCGCAGTACCCGCGCACCATTTCCACGACCGCGTCATCGAAGGGGAAGCCACCCTGGATGATCGGAGCCAGATCCGGACACGCCACGGCCTCAACATGCACGTGACGATCGGCGGCCAGGACGGCAGTCTCGTAGGCGCCGCTGACCACCGTCGCCGGCGTGGCGAGCAGGCCGATGCGGCCGTTGCGACTCCCGGCCACGGCCAGCTGGGTGGCGGGGCCGACCACGCCGATCACGTCGAGGTCGAGGCCCCGGCGCTCGAGATGGCGCTCGAGCGTCCCCAAGGCCGCCGCGCTGGCCGCATTACAGGCCACCACGAGCAGCTTGGAACCGAGCTCGAGCAGGTGATCGGCGATCTCGATCGCGAAGCGCTGCAACTCAGCCTGACTGCGCTCGCCGTAGGGGAAGCGAGCCGTGTCACCGAGGTACAGGTAGTCCTCGGACGGCAGCGAGACGAGCAGCTCGTGGAGCACGGTCAGCCCGCCGACCCCCGAGTCAAAGACGGCGACGGGCAGCTCAGCGGACAAGGAAACGGCGGCGGGCACCCGTCCATGGTGCCAGAGCCGGCGGCGCTGGCGGGTACGCTCGCCGGCACCGGCGATGCGAGCCCTGATCGTCACCAACATGTATCCGAGCCCAGACCGTCCGGCGCTGGGCAGCTTCGTGCGTGATCAGGTCGAGGCGCTGCGTCGCACCGGCCAAGCCGAGATCGCCGTCTTCGCCTTCGCGCCGGGGGGCGCGCTCGCCTACCTCCGGGGCGCGGCCGCGCTGCGCCGGTCGCTGGGCCGAGGCGCGCAGCGGTTTGACATCGTCCACGCCCACTTCGGGCTCACGGAGTGGCCCGCGCTGGCCGTCCCTGCCCGCGCCCATCTGGTGACCCTGCACGGCACCGATGTCTCCCATCCGCGCTCGCGCGCGCTGACGCTGGCCGGTGGCCGGCTGATGGATCTGGTCGCGGCGGTCTCCGAGCCGCTGGCGCACGAGGTTCCGCGCTGGGCGACGCGGCGTCCGGTGGCGGTGCTGCCGTGCGGCGTCGATCTGCACCGCTTCAGACCGATCGACCGTGCCCAGGCGCGCCGCGTGCTGGGGCTCGATCCCGAGACACCGTGCCTGCTCTTCCCGGCGGACCCCGCGCGGGCCGAAAAGCGCTTCGACCGCGCGCGCGAAGTGGCCGGCGAGATCCCCCTGCTGACCCTCCGCGACGTGGAACCGGCCGCCGTTGCGCTGTGGGTCAACGCCGCCAACGCGGTCCTCGTCCCGTCCGAGCGCGAGGGCTTTGGCCTGGCCACGCTCGAGGCGCTGGCCTGCGATGTCCCGGTCCTGGCCACTCCGGTGGGGATCGCGCCGGAGGCACTGCACGGCGTGACCGGCGCCCTGTGCGCCGAGTTCGATCGCGACACCTGGTCGGCCGCCCTCGCTCCCCACCTGGCCACCGCCGATCCCCGGATCTCGGGCCGGTCCCACGCCGAGCCGTTCTCGAGCGACGCGATGGCGCTGCGCGTCCTGGACACCTGGCGCGAGCTGCTCGGCGAGCCGGCTGGGGCTGCGGCTGTCCCCGAGGCTGCGGCTGTCCCCGAGGCTGCGGCTGTCCCCGAGGCTGCGGC